>CAZLDE010000160.1:0-4359 GCA_964558215.1 uncultured Thermoplasmatales archaeon | reverse complement strand
TTGGATTTGCGGAAGGAAACAACATCGGGGCAAGACATGCAACCGGTGATTATCTTATGTTTTTGAACAATGATACGGTTGTCGATAGGAGGATGATAGACGAACTGGTGAATGTCGCAGAAACGGATTCACGAATAGCGGCTGTCGGTCCGAAGATATATTTTCACGACAGGCCGAAGGTCATATGGTTTGCGGGTGGAAGAGTTAGGACATACGGCACGAAACATTTCGGCTTCAATGAGGTCGATGTGGGTCAGTTCGATAAGGAGAGGGATATAACCTTCCTGACGGGCTGTGCTTTTTTCATAAGGAAGAGTGTAGCCGACAGCATAGGACTCTTCGACCCGTTTTATTTTATATACTTCGAGGATTACGACCTATCCCTGCGCATCATCGAGAATGGCTATAGGATTGTCTACGCTCCAAAGGCATTCATGTGGCACAAGTGCAGTGCAACAATGAAGAAGATGTCCGAACGGGCGAGATTCTTAGGTGAGAGGAACATACTCATAACCGCAGTAAAACACAACTTCAACATGCCTCTGTTTCTCTTTCTGGATTTTCTGCATGTGGCAAAGCTCATCCTGCTCTGCGCAATAAGGCGTCGACCACAGGAGATACGCGGTATAATTGTAGGTAAGATAGCATTCATCAGATGGTTTCTCAAGCGTAAAAATCAGTAGATTATTCGCTCACCATACCTTCGGTAAAGTTTCACGTAATCGTATAGGGAACTGTCAGCACTCTGGTTTGAGGTTCCGGTTCCGGGTCCTGCATAATCTGGATTGAGTGCCACGCAGATAAGCATCTTGCCATCCTGCGTGATGTTGTATAGGCATTTGAGGGTGTCGGCTAGGGTGGAGTAATTTTCTTTTAGTTCGTAGAAATCCTTCCCCTCAAGCACCATGTACCTGAAAGTGCCGTTGAGTTTTACGTCGTGGTATCCTTTGTGATAGGTCGTCACCATCAGATTGCCCAAAGTTGAATTTGGTGAGAGGACCCAGTTCAGAACTGCTGGTCTTTTGAGGAAAACGTACACCGCGGCCGGGCTGTTCAAAACCATCGCATCGTCCTCCCCGGAGTTAGATAGAATAAACTGCGCCGCACTCTTGTAGACAGACACGCCATTCGGCTTGAAGTTGACGTCGTCAATCATCATTTTACTTATGGGGAAATTGCTCTCAGCGATTACCTGATTCTGAAACGAATAAGCTCCAACCGCAAGCACAACAACAGCCAGAAAAAAGGCAGAGATCTGTTTTTGCGCGGTTTTTTCAATGAGACACACGAACAGGTAACCTATGGAAAGCGCGGCCGGTGGCACCAGAGGAAATGTATATCTTGGGAAGATTTCGCCAACCTTCAGAAGGTAAAGGAATGGAACAGCAAACCATAGAAGGATGAAGATTTTTTCATCTGACTTCGAGAGCGCAAGGTATGCGAGTGATATCAACAGCACTATCAGAAGCGGAAACGTCAGACCGCACTCAAGTATTTTCAACAGGAAAAGACCATCGCACACATTTCTAGAGCCGTCGAAGTAGCAGGACTGAGCGGAATGTCTTCCGAGTATGACGTTCAGTATCGAATTGTCGGTGTAGAGGTTCACTATGAGGAACGGCACTTGCAGAACAGCGAGCGGAACCAAAAAAAACAAAAAGGACCGCATTCTTTTTTTTCGAAACTTGACGAACATGAGGTAAAAAACCGGAAGAAGCGACGGAGCAATGGTCAGCTTGGTTGCCAGCCCGAGACCGAACACCAGCCCGCCCAGCAGGATGAGTTTTTCGGAATTTTTTTCTGCGGCTGTGAGGATAAGCACTATCGAGGCCAACATGAAAAAGACGACCGTTGATTCCGCAAGTGCAAGATGCGTGAAAAAAACCGAAATCGGGAAAAATGCATAAAGCGCCGATGCAGTTAAGGCAATATTGCTACTGTTGGAAAGCTTACGCGAGATTACGTATAAGAGAAATATGTTGAACACACCCATCATAACCGGGATTATCCTTGCAGATGTGTCAACCGGAAATTTCAAGATAACGGAAAGTACAACGAGTGAAACGGATTCGAGATAAATGAAAACCGGGCCGTCTGTGCCATCGGGCCACAGTAGTGAAACCGGCTCCCCAAGTGGGCTTAAAAGGTTTCTCAAAAATTTCATGGTGCTGAGAACGTATGCAGATTCGTCGTAATGCACAAATCCACCGAATGACGCATAGAGGTATAAGGTGAGAGACACTAGCAACAATAGTAATAAAATTTTATCCTGATTCATTCAGACACCTTTTGGCAACATCATATCCTAATTTCAACGATTCGTTCATGCTTCTTTCTGGGTAGGACCTGAACATTCCGGTGATGTAGATGTTATCCGACTTGAGTGGAATTGAATTGATGTTTTCCAGATATCCAACTTCGTAGAGAGGACCCGAGTTCAGATCTCTCGCAATTTTGTATCGTATCACCGATTCTTTATTGAATGAAGGAAATTCTCGCCCTATAAAATCCATGAACATTTCGGCTATTTCTTCATCGCTCTTAACCCACAAAGGATCTGTTTCATGGTTTGAATAGTGTGCCAGATAGAGTATCTTCTCGCCATCATACTGCGGGATATTGTGGAAGTTCGTGTGCTCTATAATTGCGCCAAACGGTATATCGTCCGATTTTATGTTCAGCCAGTAGATATTGTCCAGCAGTTTGCTCTTTAGGCACATCGTAACGCAGATGATATCCTGGTGGCTTATCCTTTCCAATTTTTCATGCAGGCCCTGACCAAACTCAGCTATCTGCGACAAATTTTTTGGGGGTATCGTGCTTATGACACTCTTGGCACTGAAGACGTCATCCCTTGTTTTGACCCTCGTTTGTTCTATCCCTACGACCTCCGAGTTAGTCATGATATCGCCACCCTTGCCCCTTATCAGGTCAGCAAGCTTTTCTGTAAATTTGTGAAACCCGTTACGCATGTATCCCAGCGTTTCACCCTCCAGAGAACGGTTGGACCTGAACTTTATCCTGCCGAACAGCCATGCTGCTGAAATCTTATCCATGTCTGAACCGAATTTACTTTTCAGCAGTGGCTCGAAGAAATTGCGGTAAACCCCATCTCCGGCATTCTCCAGTATCCACTCTTTTGCGGGAATTCGATCGAGATCCGAATAATCATCCTTGAGTTTGACCTTTAGTATGACCGATACGAGCCGGATTAGGTCAGTGAAATTAAACCCCTTGAACCTTAGCATGTCTAAGGGTGTATTCATCGGGAATATCTTTCCGTCGTAATAATAGCCAATGGATGCTTTTTTCCACAGGAGTTTTTTATCCATCCCAAGGTCATTCAACATGCCCACAAAAAATTTATCGCTGAGGGAAACATGGTGGTAGTATTTTTCTAAATAGTGATTTCCAATGGACCAACTCGAGAGCAAGCCACCGACCTCTGGATTTTTTTCGAGAATCAGGACTTTTTTATTTGCCTTGGAGAGGTAGTATGCGGCCGACAATCCAGTCAACCCGCCACCGATGATAACAAAATCGTAAACCTTCATGAAAGTTCGCGCCTCAGGCGCATTACCGATTTGATGTAATTTGAGACCGTTTTAAAGATGTGCACCTTGCTATCTCTGCCTTCGGACCACCGCACGGGTATCTCCACCACCCTGAGTCCGCTTCTCTCCGCCCTTACAAGTAGTTCGGTGTCAAAAAACCATTCCTGGTCCTTTATCTTAGGGATTACTTCACGCACCACTTTTCGGTTGATTGCTTTGAACCCACACTGAGCATCCAGAAAACCTACATTAAGGAAAATTTTCAGCAACAAGTTGTAACCACGCGACAATATTTCACGCTTTAGAGACCGTTCAACATTGGCACCCGCAATCAACCGGGAGCCTGTGGCAACATCGTAACCATTCCTTATCGCATTAACCAGTCTCGGTAGGTACTCGAGGTCGGTTGACAGGTCAATGTCCATGTAACACATTATATCGGCATTGGATTCAGACCATGCCTTCCTCAGAGCCCTCCCTCGGCCTTTCTGGTCGAGGTGTATGTATCTTACGTTTTTGAAATTCTCCGAAAGCCGCTTGGCCACCTCAAGCGTTTTGTCTCTTGACGCGTTGTCTGCAATGACAATCTCCGTGTTGTACTCATCCATGCCCTTCACGAAGTCAAGAATTTTTTTTACGCTGTCCTCAAGGACCTTTTCCTCGTTGTAGACGGGAAGCACGATGCTAACTTTCGGTTTCATTTTTTGGCCACGTGTTTACAAACATCTTCGAACCTGCTTAAAAATTTGCTCCATGAATAATTCTTCTCCACATGCCTCCTCGCGTCCCTGCCCATTTTTTCCGT
>CAZLDE010000159.1:0-4369 GCA_964558215.1 uncultured Thermoplasmatales archaeon | reverse complement strand
ATCAGAAATAGGAATCCTCATCGTTATTTCATTCACTTGATTGCCGAACTACTGACAACGTAGAAAATTATATAAATGAATAAGATAATATAGATTCATAAGAAAATAATCGATTTCGTAAACGAGGGTAAAAACATGACAAAAATAAAGGGAATATGTGCAATAGGCGTTATTCTTCTCTTCCTGGGAGTTACAGTAAGCCCAGTGATGGCACAGACCACTATACAGGACCAGGTGGAAATAAGCACCATCGGTGGCATAAAACGAATGCAGCTCTGTGATAGCGATATCACCACCATGGACAAGTTCCTCCCTGCATTGATTGATAAAATGGCCACAGCGACGTCGTTTTCATCGTTAATCGATATCATCCAAAGCTTCATCGCTGAAAACGGTAGGCATCCTATTCTTATCATGTTACTGCAGATTCTTACGGGATCCATTGGTCTCAACTTCAAACTAAACCAGCTGCGTCCGGTCAGAAAAAACGTTTTCATCATGAGCTGGGGATTTACAAACAAATTCCTCGCGTTAGGTAAAAACAAACTCAACATCGCACGGCCTTTAACCGGATGGTACTACTCTGGACGATCAAATTTTGTTCTCAACAGCCGTACCATCATACTTGACCCCTATCCATTTGGGATTAAGATGTTCACGGGTAGACAGATCGGACTGATGTCGGATTTCTTCGGTTTGTACATCCACCGATCCGGGTCTATTACTGACAAAGCCATTACCTTTTTCTTCGGCTTTGCAAAAGTCGTTCGGGGATTTGATCTTTCTCCGATGAATAAATAGAACACTTACCCAAATTTTTTCTTTTTTTTTTTCACCTTTGTTGTTTTGAAAAAACACTTATAAGATGTTTTTTTATTCTAGGTTCTTGCTATGACTCCTTCGCAAATAACCGTGATTCGTAGTAAACGGCGGAAAAAAACGATTCAAACGAAGTATGGAGACGATCACCTCTGGATTTATCTTCCTTCAGGAATGACTGCGAAAGATGAGCAGAAATGGATTGCGAAGATGATTGAAAGAAACAAACGATGGGAACAGAAAAAGGTAAACAAGGAAAGCGATCAAGGGCTTCTGCAGCGTGCCCAGTATCTTAATGAGAAATACTTCAACGGAACCCTTGATTTTTCAATCCGGTTTGTCACCAATCAAAACACCAGATATGGAAGCTGCACGTCCCTGGACCGAACCATTCGTATCTCAGAGAAGGTAAAAACCATGCCACTCTGGGTGCAGGATTACATCATCATCCATGAGCTTGCCCATCTGATCCATCCAGATCATTCAAAAAAGTTTTGGGAAAAAGTAAAACAGTACCGATACACTGAAAGAGCCAGAGGATACCTCATTGCAGTTGGTGCAGAAAAAACCGAAGAGGAAATGGAACAAACGGATCCTTAGAGCCACTAATGAAATTTATTTATATGAAAAAAAATTACAAAACAGGAAATGAAAATATATTTAATCATGAACCAGATATCGTTCCAACGTGAGGACAGATCATGAAAACACTTATAGATGAATTTGGATGGAATGCTGGGAAAGTGTGGAAGATATTAAACACAAAAGGACCATTAAAAGAAGAAGCTTTGCTTCATTCAACAAAATTAAAAGAAGACGAACTCTGGGCAGCTATTGGTTGGCTGGCACGGGAAGATAAGATACGGCGGGAAAATAATTTATATAAGTTAGGACAAACAAACCTGACCCCGAAGATCGGGACTGATGCCGGTAAAATCTGGAACACCGTTGCCAGACAAGGAGAAATCGATATCTCGACCATAGCAAAGACCGTTCAGATCGATGAGGTTGACGCATACGCTGCGCTGGGTTGGCTTGCACGGGAAAACAAAGTGTACTGTAAGAAAGTAAAAGCAAAAGTACCAAAAATAAAGGTCACTCTGAAATAGAGCCACTATCGCACCAAAAGAAGGAATATTGAACCAAACATCAAGATTCCTTCTGTTTTTACTCTTTTTTTTTTGTTTTATAATAATCCTGATGCAAAACTATATAAGGGAATGGAGTCTACCAGGGCATCGAAAGAAAAGAGAATAATAGTTCATTTTCCAACAACTACGGATTTTTGAAATCTATTGTTTTTTCTTTACATCACTATAAAGTGTGAATGTGGAGTTATTTCCCATGAATCCAAGATCAAATAATCAACGAAGAAAGAATCAAGTATCAATTCAAAAAATTATCATCAGATGCCGGGTCCTTCAACGACCGGTCTATGAACATGAAGTTTGTCCCCAGTTTATGGTACGAAGCGGTTCTGATACGCAAAAAAACTGTAAGAACTGCAAACATTCGTTTTAATGAAGATGAAATAAAAAAATGATTCTTTTTTAATTAGTAGTAATAATAGGAGGTGAATTTTTTTTATGAAAGGTATTGTGAAATTTTACGATATTCGAAAAGGATATGGCTTTATCAGAGGCGATAATGGGCAAACCGTTTTCGTCCACAAAACAGCAATCCCGTTTTTCGATATCTTCCTTATGCCTGGTGAGATCGTCGAATACCAAGTCGATAAAACCGAAAAAGGACCAAAAGCAATTGATGTCAAAAAACTATCCACCTAACCTTCAGATGGTTTTTTGTTTTTTGGACCCATAGATTGCATATTGTTCTTCTCGATGGTTCCGGGAAAGATTCTGATAAATCTCTGCATTCTGTCGGATACTATCGATGAACCGGGGATTTTGTTTTACGATTTTTCCTGGAATGCCAAGAACAAGACTGTTCTCCGGCACAATCATCTCTTCGGTGACAAGGGCGCATGCTCCAATAATCGAACCAGAATGGATTTGAGCCCCGTTCAGGACCGTAGCATGAATGCCGATAAGACAGTCATCTGAAATAATCGCACCATGGATAACAGCTGCATGACCTACGGTGACGTTTCTTCCGATCCGGATATCATGTTCTGTATCTGTGTGGAGAACACAACAATCCTGGATGTTCGAGCCGTTTCCTATGACAATAGAGTTCTGGTCCCCTCGGATTACAGCGTTTGGGAAAACACCGCAGTTCTCCCCGATGGTGACGTCTCCAATAATAACCGCGTTTGGTGCAACGAAACTAGACCGGTGGATTTTTGGCATTGAACAGACCCATCTATGGAAACAAGGATCCCTATCTTATACTTTTTTCCACCATCATTTTTATGTTCAAATCAAAACGTATATAATCACCAAAAGTATGCTTCTTTTTTTGAGAATGAAAATATGAACGACCTTGTTTCTTTGTTCGGCGGTCAAGCTGGGACTGTGTGGCAGATCCTTCATGAAAGGGGGCCTCTGACTGAATCAGAACTACTTGCTTTGACACATTTATCTCAACCTCAGCTCTATGCCGCGATTGGATGGCTTGCCCGGGAAAACAAGATACGAAAAGAAAACGATGCTTTCCAATTAGGAGAAACAAATCTTATGTCCCACATTGGAAAAGATGCTGGGAAAATATGGCGCACGCTAGAAATCTGGGGCGAAGTCGATGTACAATCGCTCTCTCGGTTATCCAGAATCGTTGAACAGGATGTTTTCTCTGCTGTAGGATGGCTTGTTCGAGAAGGAAAGGTAGACGGGGCTATTCATACTATCGATGAGAAAAAAATACTGTTCTGGTTAAAATAAGAAGCATTTCGTTTTATTCTTTTGATTTCCTACGGAAAATCCCTTTGATTTTTTCACCGAAGCCACCGCTGGATTCAGAGTCTGATACTGTCTTCCGATGAAAAAGGGACCCGATTTTTTTAAGTTTCCCTTTGAGACCACGCACAGCTTCGTCCTCAGGGACGGCGTTCGTCTCTTCCTCTTTTTTTGGTTTTTGTTTTTTTAGTGGTAGTCCTATCAGATTACCTTCTGAATCAACCTGTAGTACAAACGTACTACGAGGTATCTCAACCTGCGGGGCTGGTTGTTCAACTTCGGTTTGAACTTCAAGTTCTTGATGCGTGTGTGGTTCTTTATGTAAAAAGGAGAATCTCGGTTTTTTTTCCTCTGAACCGGATTCAGGTTTCGGCTTTCTTCTCCAAAATGGTTGTTTCAGTGTGTCCTCTTGGTCAAGAGGTATCTCCGTTGTAGGTTCAATAGGTTTTTGTTGTTCCAAAGCTTCTTCGGGTTTATAGAAAGTGAGTTCTATTTTCTGCGTCATCGCGTCCGGTTCTTTTTGTTCGTTTAAAAAAACGGTCGGGTTTTTAACTTTTAATTCTACTTGTTCTAAGGCCTTGAATAATTTCATTATTTCTTCATGTGTTTTTAACTGGGAACTATCTTCTTGTTGGTTGTCCACGGTATTGTTCGCCCCTCACCGTTTTCATTCTCTAATGTGTATAAGATAACCG
>CAZLDE010000158.1:0-4371 GCA_964558215.1 uncultured Thermoplasmatales archaeon | reverse complement strand
GCCCCTTGTTGTTTAAGGGTATCACCAGAAGGGACATATGTCCTGTCCTAACACACGTGATGATCACAGTTCCTATTGTATTGCTATATATCTGGGATCCAAGCGCTGCATTCAATCCGTAGATATGACCCGAGAAATCACCGATGATGACATCTGGGATTCCATCACCGGTTGCATCATCGATCTGTTCAACAGCCCATACCGAAGACCCCGGGGTCTGAAACGACCATGCCTGCGAGCCTGTCGCCCCGTTGATCCCTTTGGCATAGCCAATGGTTTCAGCCTCGTTGGAACATCCTGCGACAGCATCCGGAATCCCATCGCCGGTGAAATCCTCAACACCAATGACCGCAAACCCAGGACCACCCAGGGGGCGTTCCCAGATTGAAACACCGGTAAGACCATCGAGACAATACACTCGTTTTGGTCCTGTATCTGACGAATCATCACCGGTTGCTGCAAGCACATCGATGACTCCATCATCGTTATAATCATACTGACAAGCGACTTGATAGACCCACCCACCACCACCATATTCATGGGTGTCATGTGTCCAAATCGTCTGACCATCGATACCGGAGAGACAGCGGATCAACCGAGCCCCACCGGTCGCTCCGACGACACACTCATTATACCCATCGCTGTTGATATCCTGGGTTATCGTTAAGCCATGTTGTGCGTAGATGTTCCCAGAGTAGATCTGATGGGTCCACAGAACAGATCCCGAGCCGATCGCCCCTCCGCTTAAACACCGGATGCTGTTCTCCTCAGAGCAGACGACGACATCGTCACAGCCATCATCGTTAATATCATCGATGGCAGCAATCGCTTTGGCGCTATTATCAGACCCACCGGTGATCTGATACTGCCAAATTACAGTTCCTAACGGATAATCATCCAAACGAATGACCGGATGAAGGCTGCTGAATGGTGAAATACTTCCGGCTGGTTCTGATGGAGTGTACATGGCGAGTGCGTACCGATACGCAGAAAGATCTGGAAATGAACCACGCACTAGGTTTGTTTCTCTTTCTTTTTTTATGTTTGATTCAGTCAACCCAGCCAGCCCAAGGCTGCTGAGGAGGACACAAATGCCTATCACAACAACGAGTATCGTTCTCATATTTTTCCCCTTACGATTTATAAATATAACTTTGTATTTAAATATTTGTTCGAGTCCTCTTAAAAGTTAGGAGAATGATGCAATAACACCATGTTTTGTCATTAAAATTTAAATACTATTGCAGGTATAATATGTTGGGGATAGATCATATGAAGAAGAGCAAAATTATCTGTAGCGTTTTTTGTGTGCTAATGATCGTGACTGTTTTCCCAGCCGTTGGTCTTCCAATTCAAGAGGGAAAACTACAAACAACAACCAGTAATCTAGGACCATTTTGGGCGCCTGGACCTGGAGAAGCAACAGTCAAAGCTCCCGATCAACTGTTGGATACATCGATGACACGCCCATACCCTGAGAGACCAACAGCTACCATGGATGATATCGTCATCAGCATGATCGAGCAGGTTGACGAAGCAATTTATATGAGTTTTCTAGAGAATCTCACAAGCTTTGGCCCACGACGAACGGGTACTGCTTCCTGTATCGCCGCAGCGGAATATATCTATGATCAGTTCGAAAACATGGGTCTTGCAGTCCGGTATCATCACTGGACCAATGGGGGATATACAGCAGATAATGTTGAAGCGACTATTAACGGGACTGATGAAGGTAGTGATGATATCTATATCGTCTGTGGTCATTACGACACGGTGACTGGTTCTCCTGGTGCTGATGATGACGGTTCAGGAACCGTCGCAGTCATGATCGCAGCCTATGTGATGAGACAGTACCAATTCAACCATACCATCAAGTTCGTTACATTCTCCGGTGAAGAACAAGGTCTCCTGGGAAGCGAGATCTACGCTCAGCAGGCAGCTTCCCAAGGCTGGGATATCATCGGTGTGCTGAACTGTGACATGATCAGTTATGCAATCACGACCGTCCATGGGAACAATCTGATTGTCTATGAGAACACCGCATCCGAGTGGCTGTATTCGTATACCGTTGCAATCAACGCGGAATATTCTGAATACATCCAACTGACTCTTCACCATGGGGGATCCACCTGGGGCAGTGACCATAACTCCTTCTGGGATGCCGGATATGACGCATTGTTCTACTTTGAATATGAGATGACACCGTATTATCATTCACCCCAAGACACGATTGAGAATATCAACGTGACCTATGCGGTAAAAAACGTTCGACTGGTGCTTGCGACACTTGCGGAACTTGCTGAGGCGGGGTTACTGAGCAATCCCCCTGGAAAACCAACGTTGAACGGACCAACAACAGGGGTTATTAGTGAGTTGTACATCTTCACCGCGGTCAGCACTGAACCTGATGGGGAGAATGTGTTTTATTATTTCGACTGGGGCGATGGGACAAACAGCGGATGGATAGGACCATACAACTCAGGTCAGACAGGGTCTGCGCAGAAATCCTGGGACTCTGACGGAACTTATACGGTCCGTGCAAAGGCAAAAGACATCAACCAGGTATCCAGCCAATGGTCTGATCCTCTCACGGTAACAATATTAGTTGACCGTCCACCAAACATTCCTACCATCACAGGGCCTGCCAAGGGAAAACCAGGAGTCTCGTATCTATATACGTTCACGACCACCGATCCTGATGGGGACTTGGTGTATTATTACATCGACTGGGGAGATGGCCAAGTCAGTGAATGGGTCGGTCCGTATCAATCAGGTGCGACTGCCACCGTGACCCATCAATGGGCAGAAGAAGGGACGTATACTATCCAGGCGAAAGCTAAGGATGTCTTTGACGTGGAAAGCGACTGGGGATCACTTGAGGTAACGATGCCATTGGATCTTTTCACTCAGCGGACCAATCAGTTCAACAAGGTCTTCTCGCAGATGAGTTTGTTGCTGCAGAACCTTGGGATGCGTTTGTTCCGATTATCCTAAGGCATCTTCCTTTCTTTTTCTTTTTATTTTTTTGGACGATGATTACCGCAACTTATTACAAACAAGGTCAGGACTACTATATCCAATGGAATTTTGCGTCTGTTGAAGAGCAAAGGGTTCTACGACGACTGCTAAAGGGCACCGACACCAAGATGGGATATCATATTAGTCATTTTAATACAAAAGTTAATAATCAACCATCTACAGGTCAGATGACAATTGACCGTTTTGGGGTTTAAATTCATCTTGACAAAGTATTAAATAACCTCGGATTGTTCTTTTCTTTAGGGGCAGGAAAGGTATGGATAAGAAACCTCTAATTAGTAAAGGGTTGGCGATTGGAATCATCCTTTTATTCGTTGGTGTCGCAATTGTTCCAAGTATCAATGCAAATAATCCTAGGATGTCATTAGACAATGACCTTATAGTCGTTGTACAAACGGATAAACTTAACTATCAAATAGGTGAACCTGTTGAAATATCGATTTATGTCGAGAATCATGGTGAGACGGATATCATAGTGGTATTTCCTACTTCTCAAAAAGCAGATTTTTGGATTGGGCATAATTTTCTTTGGTCGGCAGGGAAGGTTTTTATTTCTATGGTTTTCACCGTTACGATTCCTAGTGGAAAACGAATATATCTTTTAAACGATAGTTGGGAACAAGTTGACTTAGGTGGAGACCAAGTTCGCCCAGGACAGTATTCAATCAATGGGTGGATGGTCGAATCATACCAATATCCCGAGATTCATGCAGAGGCTGTCGATATTCGGATAGGTTCAAAACTAGAAATTAATGTTCATGGGGGAATAGGTGTAACAATTTCGATGACCGATGTTGGTGTTTTCAACATCACTAATGTGAAAGGAGACGTATCTCTAAAAGGGGGTCTATTTGGTTTTATTAATCTTACCGAATCATTTGATGTTGAGAACCTCGTAGTGAACGAATCAATTTTAAAAACATTTCATCCGGTTGGCTTCGGTACAATAAAAATGGAAATTATTGTATCTGCTTCTAATGTAGAAGAACTAAATCTAGAGGGACGAATGTCTGTTATTTTATTCCTAGTTAATCCGATAATTCCACCGTACAAAATTATAGAGGAATATCAATGAAAAAAGAAGGGGTTAACAAGAGTAATTATTATCTCCCATCCTGAATTTAACCGGTAATCTGGGCTTCACATCCCTTCCCCTGCACGAATTGAATATCAATTATTTGTCGACTTTTTTCTCTTATAGTATCTATTTTGATAAAAACCAAAACAACCCAACATGACGAAGTAACTGATTACTAGAACATGTCCATAGAATTTAGATACGAGGTATCCATACCAATTCAAGGCTATACTTCCAATTTGAAGCAGTATAAG
>CAZLDE010000157.1:0-4403 GCA_964558215.1 uncultured Thermoplasmatales archaeon | reverse complement strand
CCAGCAGAAAAGAGAACTTTGCCTCCCTAATTATCTATTTCGGGATGAAGCCTCTCGTCACGTAACCCTTCTTTGAAGGTATACCGATAGTTGCCGGTGAGGGATGCCTCTGTTGGAATATCCGAGAGAAGTTGTTCAAGACAGGGAGGGATAATGTCAGCATCAATCGAAAGGTTCATTGGTTTTCTGACCCCTGCAGCAAATACAATGAATTTGCCGTCCAGGGACATGCGGAGGCTTTGTGCATCGATTGCTTTGAGTTGCAGTTGTCCGCTACCTGTCAGCTGCTTTGTGGATTTCGCTGGGATTGTTTTTCCTTGTATGGTCGTAGCCCCTACAGGAATCCCTGTGTTTGTTTCAATGTCGAGTGAGATGTCTTCTATTGCGATATCGATGGTATTTGGATTGGTGATTTCAATGACCCCTGTAAAGTTGATACCCTCTTGGGAGATGTCGCTGAAATTTGCTGCGAGATGGACTTGCGGAAGGGAGAATTGTGTCAGAATGTCATTTAGGGATGCTACGAGTGAAAATTTCAGGGGAAATGTTTTTTTTATCAACCCAAGAAATGTCGTTCCGAATGTTCCGGTGATCTTACTGGTTATCCCGTTAGGAAGCGATCCATTGAACCTGATGGTTACTGCAGAAGTGATTGTTCTGTTTGCATGTGCGTTGGTCTGTCCTCCACCTAGGTGGAGTTGGTTGATGATTTCACCGGTATCAGCAACAGTGATCATCGTGAGATTCTCTAAAAGGATTGGAAAGGGGTTTGGGTTGTCAAGGAAAACGGTTGCTTGAAGGACTGCTTCGTCTGAGGTGATGTTGATTATTTCAATGGTGAGTGTCGTTTCCGGTATGTTCATCTGTTGGATGTCAAGGAAGATGAAGGCTCCTGCGATGATATTAAGAATCGTCGCGAAGACAAGAATGATTACCAGTAATTTTTTCATAGAATCCTTTTAGAACCATAACTAATATATTTATAAGATATTTTCTATATTAATATACTTTTCTTAGTATTTAAGAGAAATATTACTTGACCTCTGGAATGTATTACGTGATAAGTCAGTAACAGGTCGGGTGTGGAAGTATCCTGCAATGTGATTTGTAGGGATTCTATCGAGTTTGTATTGCGTTGTGATTTTCACATAACCTGAGAACGGACAACAGTCTTGTAGAGAAACAGATTTGAAACAATCAAACCAATAATTGGATACAAGATCATCAATCCTGCCCATGGCGCGGTGCTCATCAGCAGAATCGGCACACTAGACCAATTAATCGTGTACTGAAGTACGACATATTTACGTATCTCTTGTCGATCAAATGTGGTGAGCTGTAACATTTTGAATGTGACTATAAAAAATAAGATGCTGATAAGAAAAAGAATGATAACCAAAACACTCTCAAGGGCGATTACCCCATAGATCACTGGTGTTAGGACAAAAAAAGAGTAAAGAAAAACCAAAACATATGCGATGATTTTAAAGCTTTTTGGGATGCAAAACACACCTTGTTCGACGCGCACCCCAAGACGTGTCGAGAGATGTTGTGATTTGACAAGATAATCATGGTCTGCATCCTTGATTCCTCCTGCGATGAGGTTGAGATTTAATGTTTGAAGGAACGCTAAGACACAGAGTATATATAGAAGAGCGGAAAATTGGAATGTGACGGTCGCGGCTCCAAACACTAGGGCGGTTGTCAACGCAGCTGCCAGGATGAAATCCATACCACTAATTTTTTTACTATACAAATCATAAAGACTCGCAAGGAAAATCCCAAGGAGATAGAGAAATAATAACACAAAACCATAGAAAGCAACTGTCATGATACAGCCGAAAAAAAACACGGTCAGAATATAGAGAAGGGCATGTTTTTTGGTAATCGTTCCGCTGGGCAACGGTCGTCGATTGATATGATAGATTAATCGATCTACCTCAACATCCCTATAATGATTCAACGCAAATCCAACAATATGGGCAGTCAACCCGATGAAGAAAAGCACGGTCAGGAGAAATAAATTTTTTTCGCCCATTGCAATAGCACCAGTGACTGGAACGATTGCGGTCAAAAAAATAAAATGAGCACTGGATAATTTTGCGTATTCAAAAACAGCGGCTTTCAGAGGCATTCGAATCGTATGCTCCTCTGTGTCATAGAAGAAGTATTTATATAAACTTTTACAGAGAGCATAGTCCTATCGTAACCGGTATTTTCATCTCGGAAGCCATAGCGTTCTTGGTTTTATGATAGAATCAAACGATTTTTTTTCCTTGCTGCCGCCAAAGTCTAAATTATCTGTGAAAATAAACCAATCAAGAAATCAAGTCCCATGAGTGCCAGGGCGATAAGAATAATGATAATCAGAACCCAAAGGGCAAACTTGATAAGTTTCCAGGCGACAAATGCAATAATTATCAAGGCGATAAGTGCCAACCAGATTGGTATTACCATTTTTCATCACCTCATTTTTTTGTTAACAACAGTGATGCCCCACTATCATCACTAATAATCAGTTGATTCGAATCAGAAAAACTATAATTAAATGTTCTTCCAAAATCCCCTGACGAAAAGGTAATCTTCTGATCCGCGATAGAATAATTAAATGTCCCTGTAAGAGAGGCAATTCCAAGAAGTCCACTACCTGTTATCGTTACCTTGTTATTCGAATCAAATGTCATTGATATACTTTGGCTCTGCCAGGTCCCAATAAATTTACTTTTTTCATCCAAACAACCGCTCAGGCTACTCACCCAGAGTACCATAAAAATTCCTAGTATGACAAAAATTTTCTTCATCTTTATCAACCAGGTCATCATCTTACCAACCGTTTATAAAGATTGTCACAAAACATCCCGGAGACAAAAAAAACTGTTTATCATGTTTGAAGGGATTGTGATTTTCATGTTCCTTAAAAGAATATTTTCCTATGTTTCCAAATCTTGGACCATTTTTGTGTATTTCTCATGGATCATCTTTTTGTCAAACTCATAGAATTCCTGAAGCATGCTTTCTTGCTCTTGTGTATTGAAATACTCCATACATGGATAAAAAAACTCTTTATCCTCTGTATGAATGTGTCTCGGATACAACGCAACGAGTGTTTCCAATGCGGAGATAACGTCTTTGAGGGACTGCTTGTTCCCATGAGCAAAAGAGTTGCTTGCATCAAGTAAAACACGAACCGTTTTCCTCGCAAACACATGTCCTTCAACTAAGTTGTTCATTATCTTTTTATGAACGGGAGAAAGTTCTTTTGTTGCAAGGTCTCTGAAAAGAATGTCTTCTTCTTTTCCATGATGGGTCCGGTCAGCGTATGTTTTAAAGAAATCAACACCTGCGAGAAGGAGTGTTGTGTTAACCTCATCTGTTTTTTTAATCTGTATTAGTTCCTTTTCCAATAGTTTGACCATACGTTCAATAATTCTATGTTCCCACATCAATGGACCAATGGGTTTCATATAATCCCTCATTATCAGTTATAATCAATGCATCATCAAGAAAATTAAATAGTTTCTGTTAGAGAATCTGATCTCTGAAAAATACAGAGAAGGGAATTTGAATCTCCATTTACTGATACGGTTCATTCAGAAACAATGCCTTACTTCATGACTCGTTTTTCATTTTTTACAATATTTAAGACGATTTGCGTATTTGTTTTTTCAACATTCGCTATGGAAAGAATCCCTTTGATGAATCCGTTTAAATCTCGTCGATCCTTAAAATGAGCAATAATCAGTGAATCCCAATCTCCGGTGATATCATATACCCCACTCACATGGTTATCTTTTGATATTATTTCCTGCACTTCGAGGAGTTTCCCCTGAGATATCTTTACATTGATAACCGCGGTCAAATCAAAGCCTATTTTTTCCTGGTTTATCAATGGGATATATCGTTCTATTATCTTTTCCGTTTCCATTCTTTTGATCCTGTTTGCTACTGTTGTTAATGAGATGTCGAGTTCTCTGGCGATTTCCCGATAACTTTTCCGAGCGTTCTCGTTTAATTTATCAAGGATTTTATAGTCTAATTCATCCATACCTATCATATAACCTTGTCAATTTATATATTTTTGCCCTCTTTTTTCATAAATTGTTGAACAATATAAATATTTTTCATAAAAAAATGGTCGATTGATTTATTATTTCAACAAAGAATATATTAAATGTTTTTTACAATATATTATCTCATGAATGAGATCTGTGTGAAATGTCCGATTCCAAATCCAATGAACAGAACATGCTATGAATGCAACTTAATAAAAATAAGACGCGTTCTGGAGTAAAAAAATATGAAAATAAAAAAAATAAAAGGGTTTGTCTGGAATTTCTATAAAAAAAGAATATTAAGAATCTACTGTTAAAAATAAAAAAGTGTAGCGGATGGAATCGCCTACA
>CAZLDE010000156.1:0-4403 GCA_964558215.1 uncultured Thermoplasmatales archaeon | reverse complement strand
CTACATATGTTCAGGTTCTACTCTCAATTCTCTTTGAAAAATGTAAAATTAAATTTCCACTCTTTTGTTTCGATATTTAACCACATAAACATAGATTACTTAATATTGAACTTTCATGAACGCTTTCCCATCAAGTAGCAATACCGTCGCTTCTTCATCGAATGTATAAAGAAATGTCAGTGTCATCGACGCAGGGTTCTCCCCTGATGGGCGTGTCCCATTTGAAAGCCATGTTCTGTTGTGAGGATTCGTACCATTCAGAGGCCAGAAACCATCTCCTGGTGGTTGGGTCCCGTTTGGTGGCAAGAGCCCCGGTTGATAGGTCCCATTCCAAGGGCTCGTTTCATTTTGTGGTCGTCTTTCTGAAAACATTCCCTGGCTCTGTAACATCGGAGTCAGAACCAATGAATCAATGTTCACTACATACGAATAATTCATAGAAAAAGTTCTATTGTCGTTTGTCACAATCATCGTTGCACTATCCGTGGTAAAGCTTATTTGATGCATAGTAGCGTTCTTACCTGCACCAAACATCGGTATCTGGAGGGTCCCAACCCACGTGCCAATGTACACCTGCTGACTATTGTTGATGTTCTGAGTCTCGGTCTGATTCGAGGTGCATCCACTCAGATGTATCACAGAAAAAAACATCATACCAACAAGGATTGTTATTAACATCGTTTTTGTTTTTTCATTCATCGCTTATTCGCTCCTCATTGCTTCAACAACCTGTAGATTAGCAGCTTTCCGTGCTGGAATCAAACCTGACACGATTCCGATGACTGTTGAAAACAACAACGCAAACAGGATCAGTTCCGGGGTGACGATAGCAACAGAGGTATTGGTCCCCATTCTCCCCATCCCCATGATGTTAAACCCAATGCCAGAAATAATACCCACGACAATGAATCCGAGGAATATACCAAGCAGACCACCCATCAAGCCGATGATTCCTGATTCGGCAAGAAACAGCTTCATGATTTCCGAGTTTCGTGTCCCGATGGATTTCAAGATGCCGATGAGTCGTGTTCGTTCCATGACCGACATGAACATGGTATTGGCAATACCGATTGCTCCCACAAGAAGTGAGATAGCAGCGATACCGGTGAGGAAAAACGACAGGGTCGCCATGGTACTTTGAATGGTCTCAAGCATGGATGTAGGGGATGTCACCGTGAAATCCGCGGTGTCTACGGTTACCATCCTGGAGGTGTACAACACCTGTTCAACGTTCTCAATAATCTGGTCAATCGCGTTTGTATCGGTGATTTTTGCTTGTATAGACGAATACTCATTGGGATCGAGATCTGTGATGATTTCTCGAGCTGCTTGGAGTGATAGAAAGATAGTTCGATCATCCCCACCAAAACTACCAGTTCCTGATTCTGCTAAGATTCCAACGATGGTGAATGTTTTCGATCCGATTCTAATCTGGGTATCCACGGTCAAATTATAGTCAAACATCCCAGTGGCAACCCTATTTCCAATGAGAACACTTGTTGTTTCCCCGTCTTGAAGAAATCTCCCTGAGGCTAGTTTGGATGTCGTCATACTGTTCCATGCAGATGGTTCGACTCCCTCTATTGTCACTTTGACTGTTTGTGCAAGATACTGAACTGTTCCACTACCAGAGATAATTCCACTGACCGTCTCCACACCATCAGCGTTTGAGATTGCAAGGATATCCATATCTGTTAATGTCGGAGTTGTTGTGGTAGTCGTCGTTTGGGAGGTCTGGCCGGGCATCCCTGGGAAGCCATCACCTGCTCCCGGTTGAAATCGTCCTTCGAATCCACTTGTTGGTCCTGCTGCTCTTGTTACCCCGGTACTGACGGTGAGGACATCTGCCCCAAAGCTAGACATCTGTGTCTGCATACTCTGTGACATCCCAGCACCAATGGAAAGCATCGCGATGACCGCAGCAACCCCAACAATAATGCCTAGGATTGTTAACCAGCTTCGTAATCCTCTGTGGGTCAGACTATTCAGAGAGAGTCTTAGAATATCAGCAAATTTCATTCTTTTCTTCCTTTTACAATTTTTGAGAGGTTCGATAGTTTCTTTTTCCGTCCAAGTTGGATAACCGCAACAACGATGACAATGCCAACAACTCCAATACTAATGTATAGGATGCTATTACCTAGGTCTGTTGATTCTGACCCTCCAGAGAAGCTTCCTGGATACATTCCTGATGATCCCTGGGTGGTGGATCGGGATGAAAATCCATTTGTTGTACTTGAGGAAAGATTTACTTGCTTCTGGATGGTTTGCCTGATTCCAAACACATCTGTATAGGCTATTTGGACAAGTAGCATGTTACCTCCCATTCCAGAGAATGATTGATTCATAAACATCGTCCTCCCACCTGTGAAATTCCTATCCGCTGGAGGGTTATTCATCCCTGTTCTATTAAACGAGGGAAACTGCACTGTCCCGTTACGAGTCATATTGCTTGTAGTAGAAGTAAGTGAAAACGATGCTAAGGTATAATCACCCGCGTCAAGATTCCCAACACTGCTCGAGGATGTTCCTGTTATGGAATAACTAGCTTGTTGTGGTATTGATACGACAACCGATGAGGCAGTATTTGCTCCAGTATTCACCACCGCAAATGTTGTGGTAGTACCTGTTGATGTTTGAAGCACGATATCAAATGTCGTTTTACCACTAATCTGAATACCAACGGTTGAGTTTACGGTCTGTTTCTCCCCGGTCTGATCATAATATTGCATGAGAATCGTTAAAGGATATACGCCGGGGGAGATCCCAGAGCTAGCGATCAGAACGACAGGAACCTGTGTGTAATTTTTCGCCTGAATACTAGGCACTGTTACCCTGTTATCAGCCCCAACAGGTAAAATTAGATTATTTACGTCTTTCCAGGTAAACAGGATGTTTGTTACATCCATGCCACCATTATTTGTGAGGTTGAAAACAATGGTTGTCGCCGTTCCAATTGAAATTTCGGTTGGAGTTACTGAGGTAATGTCTAAAACGGTCGGGTCTTGCACCTGAATGATTGCTGTTTGTTTGATCGTGCCTCCTCCATAGATTTCAAAGAGGACTTGGTAAAGTCCAGGGGACGCGGTTCTTGGTATTTTAAATTCAAAAATCACAGAATAGGATTCACCGCTGGCTAGACTTCCTACGTCAACATCCCAGTTTCCTTGTGGGATGACTGTGATGATATCCCATGATTTTGCGGTGATATCAATGGTGCTTATGGTTGACCCGACGCTTCTGAGGTTCACCTGGATGTATCCGTTGGTCCCTGGTGCAACAATCGTTGGGTTGGTCGTAAAGGTCACTTGAAGTCCTGCCGCTGATGCATGATAACTGCCTAGGGTATTGAATAGAAGAATACAACTCAATACGCTGATTATTACATACTTTGCCTTCTTCATTTTTTTCTAACCACCTATCTTAATTTTTCCATCGACAATATGGATGATTTTCTCTGCATATTGTGCGATTTCAGGTTCATGGGTGATAACTGTAACCGTCATTTTTTTCTCCTTTTGCAACTGCAATAAAAAATTCATGATTTCGTTCTTGGTTTTAGTATCTAAATTCCCGGTCAGCTCATCAGCAAGGATGATTTCCGGGTTGTTTGCTAATGCTCGAGCTATCGCGATACGTTGTTGTTCCCCACCAGACAGTTGCGAGGGAAAATGATGGGCTCGATGCTCCAAACCAACCGCTTTAATAAGTTCAAGAGCTCTTTGGTGTCGTTCTTTCTTGTCTTTCTCAACAACGATCATTGGAAGTTCTATGTTCTCCAGAGCAGTCAGGGTAGGGTGAAGATTGAAAAATTGAAAGACGATGCCAATTTTTATTCCACGTAAACGGGCAAGATCTGATTCTTTTAATGTTGAAATATCAACACCATCAAGAAACACCTTCCCCGATGTTGGTTTATCCAAGGCACCAACCATGTGCAACAGCGTTGATTTCCCTGATCCACTGGGGCCCATGATTGCGACAAACTCACCGCGATTGATTGTCAGGTCTACACCACGGAGTGCTGGTGTTTCCACGCCATCCATTTTGTAGATTTTTTTCACGTCTTTCAGTTCAATCATGACATGGTTCATTTCTTTCACCTTCTTCTGTTTCTCAGACTGTCGTTGAAAGTATATTGGCAGTTGATGTTGACCGTTGCTACGATTCTACTGAGGGTTTGAAAACTATTTATCGATTTTTCCCAATTCATTCCCAATTCCATTCCTAATTTCAAAAAACTTGTTTATTTTTCATGAGTCATGATTTGTACGATTGTGACAATGAATTTTCTGCTAGGAGATACAGATTTTTCGGAAGATTCATCGGTATCCAAAGAGAAAATAGGAGAGAGGATTTTTCTTAGTGGAACTTTTTTTGCCCGTATGGCATCACATTTCGTT
>CAZLDE010000155.1:0-4461 GCA_964558215.1 uncultured Thermoplasmatales archaeon | reverse complement strand
TCTTGAAATTCAAAGAGTACGTCAACGATTACAACGGTGATTATAACCTGAAGATCGTCACCTCCACGGATGGTGGAGCAACCTGGACTGATGCATACTTCCGCGCAGGTGGCCCGTATGGTCCAACCACCACCGAGGTCGCCTTAACCACGACCCATGGTGTCGGATCAGCAACCCTGCAGATCGCCTGGGATATGAGCGGTGATTCGTTCAACATCAACTACTGGTACATTGATGACGCCTGGCTTGGCATCATCGACATGATCGAGGAATACGACGAGGCAATCATGGTTGATATCGACGATGGCCAAACCCTAAATGTGATCCTGCCTGACTGGACACCTGCTGATGTTCCCTTCACTGAGACCATCGAATACCTTGTCACTGCAAATGTCTCCATGAATACGTCCGATGGATATCCAGATGATAATGAATTAATCAAAATTATCACCTTGAGCTATGAACATGATGTCGGAGTCGTTGCAATTACACAACCCTCCCTATCTCCTCCAAAGGATGAAGGATGGTTACAGTACGATAACGGGGTGTACGCGAATGCGTTCGGCTCAACCACTGGTCATATCTATGGTGCAAACCGTTTCACCATCGATGAACTGGAGTCTTACATAGGTTGGGAGGTGGATACTATCATGTGGAAACATTTTGGAACAGAACCGTTCTCAGGGACAGTACGGATCTACGATGCCGGATCTGCAATAGAACCTGGCGCAATGCTTACATCGGAACCATTCAGCATCAGTGGCGCAGGTTGGTTCAACGTCACCTTGACTACTCCTATCTACATCAGTGGAAACGACCTCTGGCTCTGCGTGGAAGGAACACATGAAACCGGAGAATACCCGCTCGAATGCTCTGAGCCAGGGATCACCGGAAAGACCGCGTTTTTCTCCACTGATGGAACGACCTGGTATGATCTGCCCGGCCTTGGCTATGATGTCGCCTGGGAGATCCGTGGACATCTCTACTGCTGGGAACCTGGAACTTTTCCTGTTGAGGGTATCATAAAGAATTTTGGTGTTACTTACTCTGAAGTAGGCTTTCCAATAAACGCACAGTTCACCAATGACAGTGGTGATATTTTCTACGATGAAACTATAATTGTTACAAAACTACTTGCCCCCGGGGAAAACACGACCGTAATCTTCCCAGATGTGGTCATTCCAGAGAATGTATCTTGGTATGGAAGAACAACACTCACTATGAGAACACAGCTTGTCGGTGATGACCATCCGGAAAACGATAAAAAAACCATATCGTGGTATATCCCACCACCTATCGATGACGTCCCCCCTGTCACGAATGCAACCGTGACTGGAACTATCGGGCAGAATGAATGGTTTATCAGCAACGTCCATGTGACGTTAATAGCAATTGATTATTGTCCAGAAGGCGGCTATCCATTGGGTGTCAACAATACCTTTTATAAAATCGATTTTGGGGATTGGCAGGAATATTCTTTACCAATCACCGTAGATACCGATGGCTATCATACCGTTTATTTCTATTCTGACGACAATCAGATACCACCAAATGTCGAGGAAGAAAAGAACATCAGCTTCAAGATCGATACGACCGCACCAGAGATCAACACGTTCACCGTAACAGCGCAGAACGCGTTGAAGACCAGATGGTTATTTGAGGCGGACACAACGGACGTCACCAGCGGCATCGTGCTACTAGAGTTCTACGCAGATGATGCCTTAGTCTGCAGCACCAACGAAGCACATTACGAGTTCCTGGTCGAACAGAAGATAAGCACCGCACAGTGTATCGTCTATGATGCGGCAGGTAACTCAAAGATGAGCGAGGTGGTCACCTCGTACGAGTATGGTAGCCAGCAACAGTACTACAACCCTATGCAGCTTCTCCAACAGAAGGAAATCAAAAGACAACTAGATGCTATGAAACAACAAAACCTTTCATCCTATTTGTTTCTAATTTCCGCTTTCATTAACTGAAGGAAAAAACAGGATACCTGCCTTTTTGATGATTTAAGGATGTATGTCTCCTTCGTAGTCAAACCCGTAGTCGAAGATCTCATGGCAACTTGAGCAGATGAAAAGCCATCTGATCCGTGTTTCCTCTTTCCTGAACATGGAATGGAACCCGTCCCGATACCCACACAGGGGGCAAACCCGTATCTCATCAACGAACGTGTGCTTGTGTATCTTTTCTACCATTATTATGCCATGATTATCTGTGTAATTAATGTTTCCTCATCTGACGAAAGATTTTTAGTACTCAAGAACTTAAAGGAATCTGGACGAATATGCCTCTTACCAGACCACAAATCAAGGAGCTTTTACAGCCTGAACGACATTTCACCTGCGATGGGAAGGACGTTGAGATCTGTGTAAAGATCGTAGCAGTCGCAGACCTGCCAACACGACATGGGACATTCCAGATCGTCGCTTTCGTAAACAGCGAGGATGACAAGGACCATGTCGCCCTTGTGAAAGGCGGCGTCTTTGAAAAATCAGATGTCCCGGTACGGCTCCACTCAGAATGCCTGACCGGGGATGCATTTGGGTCATTACGCTGCGATTGTCACGACCAACTTGTCTTCTCGTTAAAGTCACTGAAGTCTCATAAAAACGGAATACTTTTGTATATGCGCCAGGAGGGACGAGGCATCGGTCTGACAAATAAAATACGGGCGTACCAGCTCCAGGACTATGGCTACGACACCTTTGAGGCGAATAAAGCGCTTGGGTTCGCAGACGATGAGCGTGACTACAGGGTCGCCGCCCACATGCTCATGGCACTGAACGTACGTTCAGTGAAACTCCTGACCAACAACCCTAAGAAAATAGAGGATCTCACACGCCATGGTATCATAGTAACAGGCAGGGAACCAATCTATGGGACTCCCAACAAACACAACAGACGATATCTTCAATCTAAATATGAGAAATCATGTCACCTGCTCGACGATCTTTTTATCGACCAGGAGAAAAACACTAAAGTAAAGAAGAAATCAAGACGGAAACGATCATAGAATCCATCAAAAATTTTTATTAGGATTATAGTGCATATTTAAACAGACTAAGAGAAAAATATAAGTAGAACATCTATATTGTAAAAATGTAAGGAGGAAAAGTTAGTTGACAAAAGCAATTTTTCGAAACATTATCATCCCTCTCGTCGTTTGCTTCTTTGTCATCGCAAGTATCTCCCCCATCATCGAAAGTAACGCTCTGAAGAGAACAGATGACAGAGATGCTTCGAATTTAGTAGTAGCACCCGGTATTAACAGTATCAGCGACGCGAATACGTGCAGAGGTGGTTGTGAAAAGCTTGTATCAAACACACACCAAACTAGGGAATTACCACAACAACCAGGATTACCTACCAATCGGGGTTATTTCTATGCGTATTGTCCATATGACCCTAGCGGGGGCGGTTTGGAAGGAGTTGTTACTTTTGATATGCCTGATGCTATTACATTACTATGTGGTAGTATATTCCCGAATTTCTGTGGCGCAGCAGATATAGATAATCAAGATAATTGGTATGGTATTGATTACGGTGGTGGGCTTTATAAAATAGACCTGGAAACAGGGTATCAAACTTACATTGGTTCTTCTATTGGTGTAAACGGAATGACCTACGATGCTAGTAATGGAATGTGGTACGTCGTTAGTAGCAATGCCTTATATATCATAGATGTTACCACGGGTCAAACATCATTTGTAGCATTTTTCCAGTGCGGGATGGGCGATATTGCTTGCGATTTGAATGGTACTATGTATGGTATGGCTTATAATGTTAGCGGAGCAATTCTGTGTTTAATAAATAAGACCACGGGAATGGTTTCAGAGATAGGCTCAACTGGATTAGACTATACGCTAGATATCGGGTATGATCGAAATGATGGTATCCTCTATGTCATAGGATTCTCACAATCAAAACCATATGGATTGTATATATGCAATATTACTACTGGAGAATGTTTTTTCGTTAGCAGCCCTGAAGGTAGTGCAGAACTTGATGCACTTGTCATTCCTTGGTCATTGCCCGTTGATCATGATATTAGCATTCAAAGTATTATAAGTCCAGCAACAGGAAACACAACACCGATCACCCCGATCGTCAAAGTGAAGAACACCGGAAGCAACGCCGAGACCGACGTCCAGATACAACTCGAGATCGGAAAAGAGCTCATCACCGGGATTGTTGAAGATTTCGAGGCGACCAACGGCAGTTACGTGCACGCGCCAAAGCTCCCACAGCCTGATGCATGGCAATGGGGCGCACCGACCTCTGGACCTGGTGCTGCGCACAATGGCAACAACGTCTGGGCGACAAACCTAGCCGGGAACTACCCAGCCAGCATGTGGTGTTACCTACTGACTCCGACGTTTACCGTCCCCAGTGGTGCCTATTTCAATTTCTGGCACTGGTACTACTTTGAGAACAACTATGATGGTGGGAACGTCA
>CAZLDE010000154.1:0-4516 GCA_964558215.1 uncultured Thermoplasmatales archaeon | reverse complement strand
TGATTATTCTTTGGGTGTAGATGAATACTGATATTCTCAAATCTTGTTTGCACCCACGTAAATTAACGATTGTTAATTAACTTTTCTATAATACTAAAAAAAAGTCACGACAGGGTTTCTATAAAAGAAAAAAACACGTGACTACGCATAAATGATTACGGTATCAGTGAAAACTCCTTGAGATTTTTCGCCAGTAACGTCTTGTTTGTACGTTTCTGATGACCTAGGGTGTCAAACGGCACCTCTCCATAATCATGACCAGGATACACAACCAATTCATCAGAGAGAGGAAGAATCTTATCCTGGAGGCTGCGAAACATCTGCTCAAGACTCCCACCAGCAAGATCAGTCCTGCCACAATCCCCGATAAACAACGTATCCCCAGTCAATATCGCGTCATCATCAACAATGATGCAGATCCCACCAGGAGTATGACCCGGGGTCGCTAAAAAAGAGAGACGAACCGCCCCAAGCAGGAGCATGCTTCCATCCGAGATGACAACATCCGGTGGTATGGGAAGTCTCTGTCCATCTTGCTTTGAAGCCACTATCTGCGCGGTCGGGGCTATCTTTTTCAGATGTGGAAGTTCAGCGCAATGATCACTATGGTGATGCGTAAGGATGACAAACTCCAGGCTAAGATTGTTCTCTTTAAGAAACTGCCTGATTTTTTTTGCATCAAACCCAGGGTCGACAATCGCTGCTTTTTTCTGAACGGGACAATAGATCACATAACTGAAATTGTCAAACCCAACTCGCAGTTGTTCAATGGCCATCCAATCATCTCACCGATGAAATCACCATGTTTTTATTTAACCGTTCCCCCTACGTAAAGCAGTTTTTCCAAAGCATTACCTTTTTTTACCACCCATGATATGTGCCCCTAGAGAATGAGGCAGTGTTTTTTTTTTATGTTTCCAGCCTCGCAAACCAGGAAACAAGACAGGGTATTGAGGCGGAAGAGAGATGATCACGAAAAAAAAGGAGTCACAGAAGAAAAAAGCACATCCTCATCAACGGAGAACTACTGTTTTTCATTCGGATTCTTCAGCCTTACTTGTCATCGACATGCAACAGTATTTCTGTAATCCGCAGTCCCATGCCTATTTCAAAGAAGCGACTAGGATTGTACCTAACATCCAACAACTCATCACGATGTACCGAGGAGAAAAACGTCCTGTGATCTTCACTCGTTATGCGCTGCTTCGAACAGAAGAAAAAGGAACAATAGGTCGCTGGTGGAGAGACGTCCTTTATGATGACCAAGCCATGGCACCGCTCATCGAGTCCCTTCAACCGCTTCCATCAGAGCCAGTGATCAGGAAAACACAGTACAGCGCCTTCTTTCAAACCAATCTTGAGTCTTTCTTAAAGGACCAGCAGGTGAGCAGTCTTGTCATCACTGGGGTCTTGACGCATCTGTGCTGTGAGACCACTGCACGGGACGCGTTCATGCGAGGGTATGACGTGTTCTTCGTCACCGATGCGACCGCATCCGACGAAAAAAGGTTCCATACCGCTAGTCTTACAAATCTTTCTGATGGTTTTGCGACATTGACAACAACACAGGAGCTTTGTACATGGGTAAAGAAACACCAGTAGTCATCCTTGGTGCGGGTCCTGCAGGGATTGCTGCGGCAATCTATCTCAAACGAGCCGGGTTACACCCTATGATTCTAGAGAAACAGCAGCCTGGTGGTCTGCTCAGACATGCGTTTCTTGTTGAGAACTACCCTGGGTTCCCCCAAGGAATCAGTGGGACGACGCTTGCAGACCAGTTGGTCCAGCATCTGTTCAAGGTAGGGGTTTCCATCACAAAATCAGAGGTACAGCGTGTGGAACAGAGAAACAATGCTTTCACTATCCAGACCCAGAAGGGACGTGTTGTTTCCTCTGCGGTTATCATCGCCTCAGGGACCAAGCCTAAGAAACTCTCTATCCCTGGTGCCGCTGCCATTGAAGAAAAACGCTTGTTCTACGAGCCAAGCAAAATACCATCCAGGACGAAAAAAAGGATCAGTGTGATCGGTGGAGGAGACATCGCTTTTGATTATACGTTGACGTTGTTAGAGAAGGGTCATGAGGTTACTATCCTGTCGCGCTCAGAGCCAGTCTGTCTGGCACTTCTGAAAAGGCAGGTCCAAGCCAAGGGAGCAAGCATACAGGTAGGCTGTGAGGTACAGAAAATACAACCGGATCGCAAGGGACTATTGCTGAAGTGTAGACAGCAGAATAAGGGAATCGAACGGTCCGCAGATTATCTTCTCATCGCTTGTGGACGGGAGCCAAGGATCTCGTTTCTTGCTCCAGATATCTTGCGATATTACACGAAGAGTAAAAAGTTACCGCAGACATCCCTTCCAGGATTGTATTTTGCTGGGGATGTGGCCCGGGGAACATACCGGCAGACCGGCATTGCTGTTGGTGATGGGATGTTTGCTGCGATGATGGCACAGCGGTATCTAAAGCAAAAAGAGGACGCATCATGAGGATTATTGCCGAGTACGGGCGGGATGAGATAGCAAAGGTCTATGTGATGCAACTACGGCAGGACATATCAGGAGAACAACGTCAATCGAGATACTTGATCGAATGTGTCGAATCGATTCAACCTCCACTGTCCCGAGAAAAGAAATGGGTACTGATCGTGTCTTCTATGTTTGGTTGTCCGGTCCAGTGCAAGATGTGTGATGCAGGAGGGGAATTCCAAGGGGCTCTTACCGCAGAAGAGATACTTACTCAGATTGATTACATGGTTCACCGAAGATTCCCAAAGGGCAAACCAGTCACAGAAAAATTTAAAATCCAGTTCGCACGAATGGGAGAACCTTCCCTTAACCCTGCAGTGCTGGATGTGCTACAGGAACTACCCACCCGATACGATGCTAAATCGTTACATATATCTCTTTCTTCCATTGCCCCTTCCTCGGCAGGTGCGGAGCGGTTTTTTGATGAACTCAGCTCTATTAAAAACCGATATTATCCTGCGGGGCGGTTCCAACTCCAATTTTCACTTCATACCTCCGATGAGAAGAAACGTGATGAGCTGATCCCTGCGAAAAAATGGTCTTTTGAACAAATAAAGGAGTATGGGGGACGTTTCTATCAACCGGAGAATGGTGATAAAAAAATCACTCTGAACTTCGCAGCGGTGGAAGGATACCCTCTTGATGTCGAAGTACTCAGGGCTGTTTTTGACCCTGATTGTTTTCTGATTAAACTTACGCCGATGAACCCGACGGTTCGGTCATTGGAACGCGGTCTTCTCTCAGTGATCAATCCCTATGATGCAGCATCAGCAAAGATGCTTGTAGAACAATTCCGACAAAAAGGCTATGATGTGATCCTGAGTATTGGTGTTCCTGAGGAGAACCAGATCGGGAGCAATTGTGGTCAGTTCATCCAGCGAGCGCAGTATACACAGAGTCGGCCAAAGAAAAGTTATGAACTTGAGCGCTATACATACGAATAAGTAATCAAAAAAATGAGGTCCTATGAAGAGACTATGTATCATCTTTCTTTTCTGCAGCAGTATGTTCATGGTCACGGGTTGTATGGAGCAACAACAGAGCGAGCCTGTAATTACTCCCGAGAGGGACAGTAAGATTCCATCGACAGCGGTCAAGCTTATTCCTGAAGACGATCAGTATCCTCCTCAGATGCATTCATCTGAGTTTTCCGAACCAGTTCCCCTACCGGGACCAGTCAATACCGCAGGAGCTGAGGATTCACCTTTTATCACCAGTGATGGACGAGAGCTGTATTTTTTCTTCACCCCTGATGTGTCTGTTCCAGTAGAACTTCAGGTTCTTGACGGTGTCACAGGTATTTATGTTTCCGTTTTAGAGAAGGAGAACTGGACGAAACCAGAGAGGGTCATACTCCAGGATAAAGGAAAGCTTGCTTTGGATGGATGCGCCTGCGTTGACCAGAATCTCCTTTGGTTTTGCTCCGCACGTGAAGGGTATAATGGCGTGCAGTGGTTTTTCGCGCAATTCGAACAGGGGAGTTGGCAGGACTGGCAACAAGCAGATTTCAACCCTGACTATGAGGTCGGCGAACTGCATATCCAGGGTGATGAGCTGTATTTTCATTCCTCCCGGGTTGGGGGAAAAGGAAAATTGGATATCTGGATGTCACCAAAAATCGCAGGTGAATGGCAGATACCGGTGAATATTGAAGCGGTAAATTCTGCTGAGGATGAAGGCTATCCCTATCTCTCCGTTGATGGCAAGGAGCTTTGGTTTACCAGAACATATCTTGGAACCCCTGCGGTGTTTCGATCAGAAAAAGTAAATGGGATCTGGCAGTCACCAGAACTTATCATCTCTCAATTTGCTGGGGAGCCAACCCTCGATTCTAAGGGGAATGTCTACTTTGTGCATCATTTCTATAAAGAGGGTGTGATGCTTGAAGCAGATATCTATATCGCCCAACGGAGATAAGAAAATAATTTTATAGGAAATATACAAAAAAAATGAGATAAGGGCTGCGCCCTTATGATCTCCCGTTCCGC
>CAZLDE010000153.1:0-4519 GCA_964558215.1 uncultured Thermoplasmatales archaeon | reverse complement strand
AGGTACTATCACAAGAGGTAAACACAACTTATCTTCAAAAAAATAACAAACCCTATAAAAAGGGAGATTCTATTCCAAACCACTAATGACCGATGAGAAAGAATCAACGAAAAAAATGCTTCTCCCAGTCCTTATCATGGGCGGCTTTTTTGTCCTTATCAACGGACTTGCGTTACTCATAAAAAACCTGTTCCAACCAACCTTTGAAGACACTAGTAACCCAGTCAACATCCTTTATATTTTCGTCATCATCATCGTCATGACCCTTATCATTCTCATCATCGCAAAATACTGGAAAAAACAGGTGATACAAGCAATCATCTTATTTGCGATCGGATACACTGCCTTTTTTATTTTCGTTCCCGTGCTTTCCATATTCCTGTCAGATGTTTTCTCAATCGGAGTAGGAATCATCGCAGCAGTTGCCCTTGTTGTGGTTTTATACAAATACCCTGAATGGTATGTCATCGATCTGTGCGGCGTGATTGTCGGTGCAGGGGCGATCGCCATCTTCGGAGTCTCCCTTAGCATCCTGTTAGTCATCATTCTCCTGCTTGTCCTTGCAATCTATGATGCCATCTCCGTGTACAAAACAAAACACATGATTGACCTTGCAGACACGGTCATGGATCTGAAATTACCGGTGCTGCTCGTCGTCCCAAAGATACGTAAGTATTCATTGATACAGGAAACCAAAAGCCTCAAAGAGACACTCAGCCAGGACGAGGAACGCGACGCCTTCTTCATGGGCCTTGGGGATGTCGTCATGCCAGGCATCCTAGTCGTCGCAGCCTACCATACTCTCTCACCGGGATTACCGGTCGCACTGTCAACTCTTACTGGAACATTGGTTGGATTTCTTGTCTTAATGAGCTTTGTGATCAAAGGAAAACCACAAGCTGGTCTGCCGTTACTATGCAGCGGTGCTATCCTTGGCTTTTTGATTTCAAGCCTGTATTTTTTAGGAACAAATGGAACCATGCAAAGCCTTGGTCTTTAATACTCGGTCTCAAAATGATTCTGCTCGCACCAGATCTTCCTACCAACATGACTCAGAGGTCTGTTACACACAGGGCAGGTGACCTTCTCCAGAAAATGATCAAGCCACATGTCCCGCACCTGTAGGACGTTTTCCTTCTCAATACGCTGGAGAATCTTATTTTGCTCAGGAGTCTTGACAAGTTGTTTTAGATGCGAAACATTAATCGAATCTGTCCTTTTTATCTGCATATAGTCCAGAGGATTTGTTTGATTACTCTGTCGAATTCCCCGGGTTTGTTTCCTCAGAAGCACTGCTGCGAGTATTACACCACTGGCAAGCCCTCCGAGATGTGCTAAATGGGCCGTAGTCGTTGGACCAGAGAAGGTGACAATGACAGTCTCAAAGATAGCAAAAATAATTGCCGCGTAGATGACCTTGATGCGCATGATAAACATGATACCGATAGGAACAGGCATGACAACTTCGTCTCTAGGATAGGCGAATGCAAACGCTCCAAGGATCCCAAAGATCGCCCCAGATGCACCAACCAGGGGAACCGCGGAGCCGATATTAAGCAAGGAATGTGTCAAGGCACCACAGATTCCGGTGATGAGGTAAATAACCAGGAATCGTTTCGCTCCAATCCGCTGTTCAAAAGCCACTCCCATGAAGAAAAACACAAACATGTTCCCAAGGATATGTAAAAAATCACTATGGACGAACATAGAGGTAAAAAGCGTGTAGATATTTGGGAATAACTCCAAAGAAAGATACACGGGGCGAAACCCAAGTTCATTGATGATCTCACTACGGAAGAACAGGGTAATCAGAAAAACAAAAAAATTTCCAATGATGATTGCATACGTTAAGGTTATTTTTCGTAGAAAAGCCACGATTAATGTTCCCACCATGATTGCACAAGCAATAAGGGATACAAAGGATGGCTCAAAGAACACTAGCTCCATTTTCTTTTTCTCCAATCTCGTGCGATTAACACAAGAGTGATGCAAATTACTAGGGCAATAAACATGAGGTATTTATAATCTGCCCACGAGAATGAAGTGGTGCCTCCTTTTGTGCTCTCAAGAGCCCAGTCGGAAAGAAACACAGTTGCGTAATAGGCAGCCACTTCTTCGTTTTCGATCAGGACACCAGCCTCACGGTTTTTTCGCACAGACTGCTCGTTCCAGTTGATACTTGAGATAAGCACTGTTTTGTTGTCGATGATCATACCTTTGTTATGGACCGTTGCAAACGGGGACCAGTCACTTGAGATATATTTCACTTCCACCCCATAGTCTTCGACATATTGTTTTGTTTCATTCAGAATTCCGGTGGTTGATTCGTATTTCGAGTTATAGTCGAGGATAATTTGGATTCTTACACCTTGCTGAGACTTATTTATAAGATGTTGCACAAAGGGACTTGGGTTCTCTCCCCAGTCGCGATAGACATAGAGTTGTTGGATGTAAATAGTGCTGGTCGCAGAATCAATCGCATCAAGGATAGCTTGTTCACTGTTATCCGGTGAAAAAACCGGAGTGATACGAGACGGTGATGTGATCGTTTTTGCAGAAAACCTCGGGCTATAGGACCCACTTGCAGCTTCATAGTTCAGAGAGAAACCGGAGGGAATCGTAAAGTTCAACCTTTCAAAAGGATAACTGTCTCTCCGCTGCGGGTTCCAATCATCTTCGAACACCTGTAAAAAATTGCTTGCCACCTGTTCGTCATGAATAACCACCCCCCATTCTCTGTTTCCTGAGGAAGGGTTTTTGGGAACACCGGTCTTCGCCCAGTTACAACTCTCGACAATCATCGTTTCGTTATCGATGATAACGTACTTCGCATGATCGAACTGATACCGGGCGTGAACATGAGATTCTGCGTCACTGACGATGAAACGAATCATCGCACCCGCAGATACCAGGTTAGCAAGGATGTATGTTTCTCTCTCATCGATACCTCCGATCGGTGAGCCTTCCATGAAAAGACGCACTGTTATGTTTCGTTTGAGTGCATCGATAAGTTCTTTGTAAAGGAACGGGTTTGTAAATTCATACATGTTGATGTCAATCGAAAAACATGCGTTGCGCAATTCATTTGTAATGATTTCATAACTGCTATCCGGTGAGACAAAAGCGATTATCTCTCCATCCGTTGGATAGGACCGAAGAGGGAAATCTGATTGTCCGATATGATAGATACGGGGATGGATCCAATCTAGTGCAGTATTTGTATCAACAAATGTTTCGTTTTGTCTGTTTCGTTTAAGGACAACACCTTGACCTGAGGCAGGGATATTGGGTCCCTCCCAGCAAGAGAGATCATAGTTAGCATCACCATAGATAATAAGATCAATAAGCAACGATGTTGAGGTACAAAGCCCCACAGCACCCCCGGTGTTGCTTAAGGAAAATGTCCTGTACAGACGCATTTGACTTACGTTTGGTTGTGAGTCGACTTGGTACTCGAAATCAGCAAGCAACAACGTCTCAATGAAAAAAACGGTTGCGTTCTGTGTGATAAACCAGGAGCTGTTTGGAAGCATCTGTGTATGATCCGGGAAGATTATTTTTGGCTGATCATCTGGTTCCTTCCAGGGTTCATCCGTGAGATACCATCCTGAGACATCAATCGTCTTATTCGTCGGATTGAAGAGACAGATAAATTCGTTTTTCATATTTGTATGCGTATGATGATAAAGCTCAGTGATGAGGACGACCCCAGAATTATACTCTAGGTTCTCGAAAGGATTATTCATAAATGAATCGTCATCTACGAGGTTTTGACCCCCTGGTGTAGGACTGCTGCATTCAACGAAATCCACTGATGAATCATCTGTATCAATATCAGGTTTCCTTGCAAGAGAATTACCTTTTGCGACAACCGAAGCCGGAGAACCAGGGACATCGTCATATTCCTGGCCCCATTCGACTGCATCGATACAGATTCCCGTAGAATCAAAAAGAAGTATTTTTTCCATATTGTTGTTGAGACCATAACCACACAGCGTACTGTCATCAACAGAGAGCCGTATCGCATCATCCGGAATGATGATGCTCTCATACAGGGTTGTTCCTTTATCAGTGACTATCGCATAACCCCCAGATGGGATGATGGTCGTACCATCGCCATGGACTTCATCTGCTTGTATCGTATCAGTTTCTTTTTCATCGCCGATCATCCAACCATCGACATTGATTAGATCGGAAGTGGGATTATACAATTCTATCCATTCGTTCGTATTCTCATTGTCTATCGGTCGAAACATCACCTCGTTTATCAGCAGTGATGGTGATGATTCAGCTCTCAATGGATAAACACTTGCGAAAAACACCAGATTTGATAGGAACCAGACACTGGCTACCACTTTTACTAACTGTCTTTTTTGTTTCATTTTCTTTCTTCTCCCAGACTTTATTATTCAAGGGCGGGGAGGGATTTGAACCCTCGTAGGCGGATCTGCAGTCCGCCACATAGCCACTTTGTTACCCGCCCGTAAGGTTATTTACGCGTCCGTTTGGTGGTTACGCG
>CAZLDE010000152.1:0-4520 GCA_964558215.1 uncultured Thermoplasmatales archaeon | reverse complement strand
CTTTTTTTGTATGAGGTTTTTGTAAAAACTATAGAGGTCTTTGTCTGGTGTCTCCCAGTTCATGGGTTGGCGGGCCTGTAGATCACCATTTGAGGGAAACGACCATAGTGATGTCGTCTGGGTCATACCGGTTTCTGTCCCGTAATAGATGATCGTAGGTTGTGGGAGGGAAAATTGGATGGTTGCAGCAGCTTTGAGTTTTTCTTTGTCGTTCCCACAGGTGAAGAGAAAACGGTCCATGTCATGGTTGTCAAGGAACGTGGGCAGAAGGAAGTCTCTGGGGAAATGATGGTAGTGGGTTGTCAGGTGTCTGAGGAGGCGTTGCTGTGTCATTCTTTGGTTGATAACGTATCCTTTGAGGCGCTCTTGTGTGTAGAAATCTAAGACACCATCAAGCTCCCCGATGTATTCTTTAAACAGGCTATCTGAGGCTGCTCCTCTGAGCCATTTGAAGAATTTATTTCTGACCTGGATGGTGGGGAGTTCCTGTTTTTTTATTCCCATCATCCAGGCCTCCCCCAGCAATACTGCGTTTGGAAAATCGTCTGTGATCTCCTTGGTAAAGTCATCCCAGAATCCATGAGATGGGCCGATGACATGGTCAAGGCGGAATCCGTCAAAACCAAGGCTGAGCCACTGTTTTGCGGCATTGATGATATACTTACGGGTTAATGGGTTGTCCAGGTTGAGTTTTGGGATTTCTTTGACACTCAGGAAACAGAGGTAGTGGTCTGGCCAGTCAGTGAAATAGAACCAGTCTTTGTACTGGCTGTTCGGATCGTTTTGTGCATCCTTGAAAAAGGGATGGTGTTGTGAGCAATGGTTTGGCACGAAATCAGCTATGATATGCAAACCCTGGGTATGCGTCTCTCGAATCAACTCCTGGAGATCCTCAATAGTCCCAAAATGAGCATCAACCTTATAAAAATCCGTGATGTGGTATCCATGGTACGCAGAGGTCTGATAAAACGGGGAGATCCACAGGGTGCTAATCCCAAGATCCCGCAGATAGGGAAGTTTCTCGATGATACCTCTAAGATTTCCTCCAAGAAATATAGGTTGGTCCCAGCTCTGTGTCGATGAGAACCCTGCGAACCGATCAATGAAGATCTGGTAGATGGTGCTGTTTTTGATCCAGTCGGTGTCTCGCATCATGAATGGATAGTCATACCTCTTTTACTATTATGCTTTTCTTTGTTCTTCGAGGAGGATGTTGTTTAAATTCTCATAACTCATTCGCCCTGCTGATGAGTGTTATGAAAAATGGTGTCCTTGTCCAGCATGTGGCTGTTGAATACTCTAACCCGGAGCTTGCAGAGCGTTTTTTTTCGGTGATACTGGGGCTTCCCAAAATCAAAAGCAGCTTGCTTTCAAAAGAGCTCTCTGAGAAGATTTTTAAGATCAAAAGTGAGGTTCGTTTTGATTTCTATGATGACGGGACGACCCGTTTTGAGGTGTTTATCACTTCGCAGCCTCGGCAAGCTGGTTTTTCCCATGTCTGCATTGCAGTTGATGACAAAAAAGGTTTTATTTCACGATGTACAGAGCAGGGGTTAATACCGTTCTTCGTTCAGAAAGGAGACAGAGCGTTGTTGTTTGTACGGGATTTCTCGGGAAATCTCTATGAAGTAATCGAAAAATAAAATAATCATTGCTTACAATTTCACCCATTCGCCGTTTTTCAAGATATAAAAACGATGGGTTGCATCAAGCGGGGCTTTACAGTGAGGACAACAGGGGACCATTCCCCGATACCCGAGCACCTCTTTTTCACTAAATCTTACGAATTCTTTTGAGCAAAAATCACACCTATACATTTTTTTCTCCTCAATGTACTACAATTTTTTGCATTGTTTTTATCCCACTTAAATTTTTTGGATAGTCATCGTAAATGAATAACAAAGATGAAAAGCAGATTGATTACATACTGAAGGGCCGTATCACTGCGCAATGAAAAATAATTAATTTGTTGAAGTCGGTAGTAACAGTATCACAGCTAAGACCAGTAACTTGCTTTATTGAAACCGACTCTGGATTCTCATAAAAACCCCTATGTATAAGAAAAAAAATTCCTTATTTCTGTGTTTTTTCTTCTGAAAGCAGCTCTCGTATCGGAATATAGGCCAGCAGTGCTGCGATGAGGGCAAAGACGAGAAGACCTGGCCACCAGGGTGCTACTTCGAAGAAGGCGAGTTGAACACCAAGGACGATGAGGATGGCAACCACAACCCCCATCAACGCTTCCCCTGCGACAAGCCCTGCGGTGAACAGCAAGCCTGTTCTGATGGCTTTTTCCTTCGGGGTGATGTTTGTTTGTTTGATAGCAAGCTCCCAGTCGCTGAGTTCTTCCTCTTCAGCACCACCATAGTTTTTCTGCAGGATTGTATCGGTGAGTTGACGGATTTCCCCTCCGATGAATATCGGGACTGAAAGAGTGAAGGGGAGGTAGATACCGATGGCGACGGGGAGGACTGGGAGGTTGATGAGGATGAGGACCAATGCCAGGATCGCTCCTGCGACGACATACGGCCAGAGCATGTTTCCCCCGAGGATTCCTTGGACGATTCCTTTCATGAGGAAGGCCTGTGGCGCAGGCAGTTTCGTGCTCCCGATGGTAAATGCCTGGTGAAGCACTCCGATGACGATGCCGATGGTTGCTGAGATGGCTACGACCCCGAAGATCATCGAGATCTGCAGTTTTTTTGGTGTCGCCCCGATCATCTGACCTGATGCCATGGTCTGCAGCAGGTCTCCGGAGATGGACCCGCCGATGCAGACGACCGCGGAAATGAAGATGACGATCGCCATCCCCTCGGTTCCTGTGGCGCCTAACCCAAGCATCAGTAAACTGACGATGAGTAGAATGGTGACGGTCACCCCGGAGATCGGACAGTTCGAGGAACCAACCAGTCCGGTGAGATAGCCTGCAAGTGCACTTGCGATGAAAGCAAGGAATATCGTCAGCACCGCCATGATCAGTGAGACTCCGATGAGACCAGACAGGATTTGGTAGAGGATGAATATCGGTATCACCATTGCGCCTATCGCGATGAAGACAAGTTTATAGTTGAGGTCCCGCTCGGTGCGTCGTTGTGTTGGACCTGTTTGTCTGCGGAACCCCATGACCGCTTCTTTGACGCTGTCGACGAGGTTTGTTCTGATGGAGTAGACCGCCCAGAGGCCGCCGATGAGCATGGCGCCGACACCGATATATCGAACCTGTTCGCTCCAGACCCGGTAGAACCCTCCGATCAGGGGGCCTAACCCGCTGTATTCCGCTGTTGCCTGTGGAAGACCGGTGGAGAGGATGAGTAGTGGTGCGATAATGACCCAGCCGATGAGTCCTCCGACAAGGACATAGGAGCTGATTCTGGGTCCGATGATCCATCCGACCGCAAGCAGCGCAGGTGATGTGGTTGTCCCTGCGTAGAACCATGCGTCGTTTTCTTTTCCGAATATCGCGTATTTTCCGATGCTGATGATCCCATCGATGGTGTCGCGGAAGATGTTGAGTGATAATTGTCCGAATTTGAAGAGTGCTGCGGTGAACGCCCCGATGGGAAGCCAGATTCCACTGACCCGGTCTTTTTGTTCTGTTTGTTCTCCTCCAACGGTAGTTGTAAGCACGGCTGCTACAGCGATTCCTTCCGGGAAGGGGAGGTCTGTTTTGACGACGAGTGCTCTTCGGAGGGGGACCATCCAGAAGACGCCAAGCATGCCTCCGATGAGGGAGATGAAGGTTGTCTCTAGGTAGTTGATCTCTGTCCATGCACCAAGGAGAATCAAGGCAGGGATCGTGAAGATGACGCCTGCGGCGATGCATTCGCCTGCGGAAGCTCCCATGGTCGCGATGTTGACCTCCAGGATGGTGGGTTTGAATGGTTTCATCAAGGCAAGTGCCATGACCGCCCCGGGGATGATTGCAGAGACGGTCATCCCTGCGTATAACCCGAGGTATGCGTTTGCTGCCCCAAGGACGATTGCAAGGAATACTCCAACGAGTATGGCTTTTATCGTCAGTTCCGGTATTGTTTTCTCCGCAGGGATGAAGGAAGGGAAGTTTTCTCTCGTCATTTTATTCAGACTTATCCATAAATATAGTGTTGTAGGTATTAAAAGCTAATTGATGCAGCGGTTTTTCTTTGTCTAGTCCGTAAAATGGAATGTCGGGTCGCCAACGATGATGGTATCCCCAATGGTGTCATCACCGATCATTGCCTCCGCAAGGGTTTTTCCTTGGAGAAGCTCTGGCATGACCGTTTCGATGAAGCTGACGGGCTGGGGGAACCCGTTTTGGGAGAGAAGCCCTAATGCCATGACCTGGATGTGGGGGCTTGTGAAGATTTTGGAGCCGTACCATGTTTTGGTGATGCTTGGGTCAAGGTGGTTGTTCTCAGGTTGAGTGGACCACCATCCTGCGGTGTAGCAACCGTCTGCACCGAACAGGGGAGTATCAAGGGTGTCGAGGTGTTCTGCGGTGAACCATCCGCTGTTTTTTTGGCTGTTCACATCGGTGCCTG
>CAZLDE010000151.1:0-4521 GCA_964558215.1 uncultured Thermoplasmatales archaeon | reverse complement strand
GAAAAGCGTGCATCTCAGCGGCAGCATCGAAAAAGCAATCGAAGCAGGAAAAGTAAGAACAGAGATTCCTTTGCTCTTACATATCGATGGGAAAAAAGCACGAGAAGATGGTGTACAAATCTACCGAGCTGGAAAAGACGTCTATATCACAGAGCGTATCGATGCGAAATATATCTCCAAAGCCGAAATTCTTACTCAAGACGTAGAGGGAACTGATGAAACAGCAGAACAGGTAGAAACTGAAGAACCGGGGGAACAAGAATCAATCCAAGAAACAGAAAGTACTGGAGATGAACAACAAAAACCAAAATTAAAAAAGAAACGTAAGACTTCAAAGAAAACGAAAAAAACAGAATAACCGTAGTTAGTTTTCCTTCAAAAAGGCAATAGTGTCTTGGCCTGCTTTAATCGGATCTCCTATTTTCACTGGTATTGACTGTATTTTATCTGCAGGCAGGATGACATCGACCCGTGAGCCAAGTCTGATGATGCCGATACGATCCCCTTTTTTCAAGACGTCTCCTTCTTTTATATACGGGTACACTCGTCGGGCGATGAGTCCAGCTATTTGTATGACCGTCATCTCCCCTATATCGGTTTCGACTTTGATGATGACTCGTTCATTAAACTCAGATTCCTTTTTCCAGGCGCGCAGATGATACCCAGGAAAATGCGTCATGGTGATGATTCGACCATCCAGTGGCATCCTGTTCACATGGACGTTGTTGACCTCCATGAATATCGAGATTAAGGCTTGATTGTTCTCTTGTTTGATGTCACGGATTTTTCCATCCGCAGGGGCAACAACACCCTCTGCGATGGTCCGTTCCGGGTCACGGAAAAAAATAAGGAAAAAAACAAGGACACAAAAAACAGGGATGAACAAGGAAAGAATCCAAGAATTATACCAACTGAGGAGCCCTACTAATATGCTGAGCAATAATGGGGGTGCTACCCAGGACCAACAACCTTTCGCTATTCTCATACTCGTTCACTAGCTGATCGTGTATGGATTCCACATTCCCCTCCCTTCTTAAAGGTTTTCCTCCATCGACCATCTCGTTCACTTTCATGATCGAAGATAGGGACTGTGCAGGGCTCACATCCAAGCGATCTGATCCGTCGACCATCAGGAAACTTTTTCCGATACCAGGGATGCGCAGGAATTTTGTTGGTTTTGATGTACTTCCATATTTCCTCTTCGGTCCACGAAAGAAGAGGATTTATTTTTGTTTCATGGTCACTGATTTTTTCTATTTCCGCGACATACTTCCTTGTGAATCCCTCTGTATTTCGCAATCCACTGAACCAAGCTTGTAATCCAAGAGTTGTGTACGCATAACGGACTGGAACAACCTTTAATAATTTACAGCAGGCATCAGGGTCTTCATAGTAGATTTCATGACCGGTTTCTTTTTTTATCTTCTCTGCTTGTAGGTTGTACTGTTCAAGAGGCAGCAGGATGATTTCAATGTTGTTTTTTCTAAATATTTCAGGAACTGTGTCCCCAACCATGTAGATCTTTGGGTTAAGCTTGTATTGTTCAATGACCTTCACAACGAATTCCAACGTCTCCTTAGGTTTATGAATGGTTAATACAGAGAAGATAGCTATGTCTGGTTTTATGGTTCGAGCTAGATGCAACAGCACCATGCTGTCTTTTCCCCAGCTACAAGCGACAGCAACTCGATTTCCGTAGGTCTGAACAGCTTCCTGGATGAGCTCCTTTGAATGCTGTATCTTCTCCTCTAACGTCTTCTGGCTGATCTGTAGTTTCTTTGCAGGAAATCGATACGGTTCTATATGCAGCCGTTCTCTTCGTATTTCCTTTCGACCGCCACCGGTGATATTCAAAAGGATATAATCCTGAGATGAGACGGTTCCTCTTTGTATCGCTTGTTGTAAGGATGAGAGGGTGACTCCAGCCTCAGGAACAACACTAATTCCTTCAAGTTTTTCGAACAATGCTTGGGCCTTTTCAATTTCTTCATTGGTGACACTGTACATTTCCCCTTTGGTATCTGTTAACACATCGTAGATGCCGCCAGTCAGAGAATAGGCCGGAAACCGATTGGTCAGGACATGAGCAACGGTCTGATCAATGATTTGTTTTGCTGATTCTTTTTGAAACTTTTCATCGATGATTCGAGAATGGTTTTCCCATGCTTCCACCATCGGGGTGTACGGGTGATTTTGAGACCCATGTATTTTTGGCAGTTTGTTTCCAAACCGTCCGTCTGCGATAAGACGTTGTGCTGTTTCGTAAGCTGCGATTGCACCAGGCCCTGAGCCAAGCGCCTGGAAGTAATGATCCGGGATTTGACCAATGAATCGTGTTACGTCAAGCATCATGGTCCCGACACTATCACGTCGGGCGACATTCCGATATCCTCCCTCTGAAAGGTATCCCTCTACATGGGAAAATTGATTGGCAAGGTTAATTGCATCATAATAATCACCATAGATAGGAAAAAGATGTGTATACGGATTGGATTTAGAAAAAGACCAGATCCTTCTGATTCGAGCATCCTCTGTTGCAAACAGGAAAATCGGGTAGCGGATCACATTCGAATAATGAACAAAGGAGATGGCGTTATTCCCATCAGAGGACATGACTAACGGTTTTCCTGAATCAAAGGTGTTCATGACCCGTTGGAACGTCACTTCTGCCTCAAGGTCTTTAAACGATCCGGTTTGGCAGTGCGGATAGGTATTTAAACAGATGATAAGGTTTTTTAATCCCAGGTGTGCAGCAAGCTTTATGCTTTTATATGTACGGAAGCAACTGCTGTGGTCAACAAAACGGGGGTCTATTTTTTGTATGGGAAGCCACTCGTGGTACTGCCAGATTCCTTGGTAGTGTTCATCGACAGTAAGTCGTTTTTGTTCATAGACTGTCGTTAAAAGTGAGTCGCATTTGTTTTCACATGAACAGATGTAGTGGTTCTCGGAGTAAGTCTTACCACATTTCAGACATTTTAATGTATATTTCACGGTTCACGCAAACATAAATTATATTATTAATATTTGCATTATAGAAATCCACTCATGGCAAATCCCTTTCTTAACCCGCTCGTCTCGTTGCCCTTTCTGAAAAATCTCTTATCTGATACGCGTAGACTGCGTCGGTGGCCTCCTCAAAAAATCAATAAATATCGAGATCATTTAATTCAAAAAACCCTTCGTTATGCTGCTTCTGTTCCACTCTATCAGGAAAAATATCAACAAGCAACGGTTCAGCTTGCGCAAATCCAGGGTATACGGGATTTCACAGCAGTTCCTTTTGTTTCAAAAAAGGATTTGGTCACACATTTCCCTGATGGTCTCTTGCCCGTATTATACAATAAACAAAAAGCAAGGATGGTCTCTACCTCAGGTTCAACAGGTAAGCAAGTTTCTTTGTATGTTGACTTTTCTGTGTTCGCAGAAGGAATTGGAGGCACATTGAGAACCTATGATGAGCTAGACTTAAACTGGAGGAAATCACGTTTAGCAAACATCGGGAATTTCAATCCAAACATGGCTGATTCGACTGCTGAGAATCTCTTTTTCTCAAAAACTTCATTTGCTTTTAACGATAGGAATCGTATCCGTCTGAATGCGTTTCAACCTATAAAGGAAATTGTCACACGTCTAAATCAGTTCAAACCTGACATCATTTATACATATCCTGCGACTGCGTTTCAACTCGCTTATTACAAACAAAAAGGCTCCGCTGAGCAGCTTAACCCAACAGCCTTTATCGTTGGCGGGTCTGTCCTTGAACCCTATACAAGAAGGTATGTTGAGGAGATCTTTGAATGCAAGATGTTTAATCTCTACGAGTCCGTTGAGACTCTCGGGGCTCCAATAGCCTTTGAATGTAGACAGGGAACCTGGCACGTCAACTATGATTTTTTTCATGTAGAGGCGATAGATGAAAATCTCCAGCTGGTCCCAAAAGGGAAAAGAGGTCATATTGTGGTGACCCGGCTCTTTGGGAACGCAACACCAGTCGTGCGATACACAGGCATGGACGATTGGATTACTATCGTCGATGACGAAGAATGTGCTTGTGGCTTATGCACACCGGTATTAAAAGATGGGGTTGAAGGTCGCAGAAGCGATAGTGTGGTATTACCTGATGGGCGGTTGTTTCCCGCTGCATCCTTTGCCAGTCTGTATGGTATTCTCAATGAACTGAAAACAAGAAAAGTAACCCAATTCCAGATCGTGCAGAAGAAACTGGATGAAATAGAAATTCTTGTTGTCATCGACGAAGACCTTAGAAACCTTGGCCCCTGTCTTGAGACCGTGTTTGAAAAAATAAAGGAGATTCATCAGAAAAAAGCAGGTCCGACGGTTCAAATAACGGTCAAAGAGGTACAATCTATTCCATCTCAAAAAGGAAAACCTGCCCCTCTGGTCGTCTCTCTCATAAAACCTGATAAAGGATATAAAGTGGTTGAAGATTGACGTGCATCCTTCTTCTATGGGACGATCTCTTTAAACAATATTATTTCACCATCAACAACGTTTGAT
>CAZLDE010000150.1:0-4540 GCA_964558215.1 uncultured Thermoplasmatales archaeon | reverse complement strand
ACATAACTATGCATAATATTATTTCATATGTGATATCAAAACTGATATAGAATGAGAGAAACTACCTATATTTATTAAGAAAAAAAAAAGGGATTTTGACCGTTCTAGGTCATTTTTCTATGAAGTTCATTGTTGTTACTTGGTCTTATCTCATGATGACGAAGAACAGCATTACCGTTGCGTTTTGCTGTCTGAATGCGCTGTTTTCCGGGACCGTGGCTGTGACCTGTACGATGATTTTCCCTATTCCGAAAATTGGTTTTGAGACGATGGTTTCTTCGTCACCCGGATTCAATGTTGGGATCGTGCCGTTGGTCTGTCGCGGCGTGAGGATTAAACCGTCAACGATCGCGATTTTCCATTCAACGTTGTGTGCTGGTTCAGAGCCGATATTTCCGATGGTCGTCCGTACTCTGAGAAGCCCACCAGTGATATTGCCGATCTCAAGGTTGATTTGGGACTGCTCAAAGGGGTATAACCCGGTTCGCTGGATATCATGATGGAAGGTCGGCCATTGCATGGTCGACTGCTGACAGGGTGCATCGATCTCCCAGACGTAGAGGCTGCCGCGGAATTTATAATCCTGTGTTTCCCAGTCGTAATCCCAGTTCGAGCTTGCGATGAGTTCCACGGAACCATCATTGTCGATATCAGCTATGGTTGCAGGTGCCTGTGCATCGACCTCGGTTGCCTTGGGGAACCCCGGGATGCGTGTCCCATCATAGTTCCAGGCCTCGACACCACCATGAGAGGCGGTGCTGGGATAAAACCCGTTGCCTGCGGTCGTCAGGATGTCGGGGATACCGTCATTGTTGATGTCACCGACGATGGGTGAATAGTAATCATTCCACGTTGTCTGCTGTGGCCATCCGTCCGCAAGTGTGCCGTCATGGTGGATGACGTAGGTGTAGAAACCCAGTCGGCTGGCGACGATCTCCAGGTCACCGTCGTTGTCGAAATCCGCTAGCGCTGGTGAGGTTGCAAAGTTCCATCCTTTCTCAAACGGCCAGCCCGGCAGCACGTTGCCGTTTTTATCAAACGCATACAGACCCCCGAACCGGTAATCCGGGGCGTTACCGGCATACTGCAATCCGACGATGATTTCGATATCACCGTCGTTGTTGATGTCCCCAGTGACCGGTGATGAAAAGATGACTCCCTCGGTGTATTTCGGCCAGCCAGACACCTCTGATCCATTGATGTTATACACATGGATGACTCCTTCGTTGTTCCATTCCCCGGACGAGGAGTTATACCCAGCGTTTTCACTGGGGCTTGCGCAGACGATCTCCATCTCAGGATCCGAATCGAAATTCCCCACCGCAGGGGTTGCTTCAATCGAGCTGCCCCATTGTTTCACGGACAAAGCCCATTGGGAGAGAACCGTGCCGGTCCCATCGATGATAGAAAGCATCCGGTTAGTGGCATCATTGCCTTGGAAGATGATCTCCTCGTTCCCATCATTGTTGACATCTGCGATAAGCATCGTGGGATGATACTCTTTCGGGATGTTGATCGGCCAGCCGTCCAGGATCTGACCGGTGTGGTCAAAGACATAGAGCTGTGAATATTGCCCAGTAAGCATTAATCGGAATACCACGATTTCATCGTATCCATCGTTGTTGATATCACCGACGAGAGGGATATGCAGGTTTCCCCCAGAGACATCGGTGGTCCCGACCGGGGATGACCAATATAGCGACCCATTGTCTGAGAACACGGTCAGCTTTGGCGGGTCACCACCCGAATAGACGATTATCTCGTAGTGTCCATCGTTGTTGATGTCATCAACGACTGTTTCTAGGTACCCTGCCCAGTAATAGTACCCGCCTTGCACGTCGTATTCGAAATTAATCTTCACCGGCCAACCTTCTTTGAGGCTTGGGTCCAGGCAGATGTTCCTTACGAAAACGTCAATTGAGGATGCGCTGAAATACACGGTCAGTCTGAGTGTATAGAACACCTCTTCATCGATAAAGCTGGTGTCCCAGGTCGCCAGGGTGTCGTTGTCTATCTCTTGGAGCCCTGCGTTTTCCAACACGATTCCCGTGGTAAACCATTGGCTCGGGTACTGACCAACCCCCCATTCTATGACGTAGTTCTGAAACGTTGAACCACTTGCGGTCCCAATGATGACAATGACATCCCCTGCTCTGAGCACGTCATTGTTCAACGGCTGTGATATGATTGCAGTGTCAAACGGGGGCAGAAAGTTTTGGGCTTGGATTAATGTGTACTGTTCAGGTACGAGATGTCGTATGGAGAGTGTTTCTGGTTGTCTTGATAAAGTCTGTGTCGTTGTGATTGGTTCGGTATAAATGACTGATGTCGAGGAATATGTTGTCCGTATTTCTTGAATGTTTTGGGATGATGAGTATGGGGTCGTCTGTTCGATCGCACCGGTGATTGCCGGTACGATACTTGTTCCAAAAAAAAGCATAACCATACTTATAATAATTCCTTTTGTCCACCTATCATTTTTCATAGTAGAGACCTCCTCTTTTTTTCCATTAAGGGGTACATAGTAATTATCTAAAGGATTCTTTTAAATGTTTGGTAGAAATATAATATCCATTATATGTATATAGGATAAAAAGAAAAGAAAGGAATGATTCCTCAGTTACGAGGAATATCCACCGAACACAAGACTGGGGTCACCGAAGAGCGCCCAGATGGTGATGCAGTAGGCATCTGTTTGAGTGATGGTGTTCTCACTGAGGTATTTCTCAATGGCATGATTGTGAGCCTGTGAAAGGTGGGTCGCACCAGTACCGATACAGTAGAAGAAATTTGATTCCAGTTCGGAGCTTAGGGTCTGGGCTGGGTCGCCACTCTGGCCGATACCATATCCGGTGCATCCGGTCGATGCGATGGCACCACCAAAGGGTTTTATGACAAGCCCCCAGCTGAAGCAGACAGGACCAGGCAACCCATGGCAGAAGTAGCTTGTCCCATTCTTGTCTATCATAGCAGGAAGGGTGGAGACGTTGTACAACCCGTTATGGCACCCACCGATTATGACTACTGGTTGTTTGGCCCCGTTCTGGATCCGCCAGAAGGCGTTCAGTCCGATGCCACCGGTCCAATCATCCGGGTAGTTTCCATCAAACCAGATCGTGTTCCAGCCAAGAGCGTATCCATGTCCTTGGAAGTTGATAAAACCAGCCCCCTTGCTAAAGGTCTTTGCGATATCTTTTGTCGTTGGGACAAGACCACCGCTGTCCCGGTTTGTCGAATAAACTTGTGTCAGCGTCAGGCCTGGGACGGCAAGTTTCGTGTTGTTATACGCAAGGTCGCAGAGGTACTCCCCATCTGGTTTTCCAGCCCAATAGTAGAAGGTTTTTCCCCCAACGCCGATAAAGGTTTTATACCATGGTTTCTGGTTAGGACCAGTGCTCTCATAGGCGATTATTTTCTTGACCATGTGTTTGACCTCCCAGTTGTTTGACACAGGCAGTCGACTGACATAGACTTCAGGATAGAGATCGAAGGTATCTTTCGCTGCGCCAGGTGCGTTCCAGGCTGCGTACACGCCATCGCCGTTGGAATCCCAACTATCGAAGCTTCCGTTCGCATCATACAAGCATCCATAATAATGGTCAGATAAGCAGGCTTCATCGTCCTCGTGTGGCATGACGACATAGCGGACCGGGACGTACCATGCCTTCCACCCGGCTGACCGGGTGTCCTTGTCCTTTGCGAAGATATGGTTTTTGAGGCCACCGACGAGCAGCACATAGGTGATGTTCCAGGTGTCATAGGCATATTGGATGAACTTTTTCACCTGCTCTGGTTGATCGTATCCAGGGTGTTCCTCAAGGATGGATTCAACGGATTTGAAAATGGTCGGCAGTCCTTTGTCGTTCTTAAAGTCAATAAGGCTCTGCAGAGATGATTTAAACTCATTTGGTGCGATGATGACCATGTCGTATTCATCGGCAAAGCTCGTCTGAGGTGTGGTGGGTTTGAGGTAGTGTATTGTAATGTCAAAGCCATCGGTATACTGGATCTGATTGGTCAGCGGTGAATACCGGATCGGATAGCAGGTGATTTTTACGAAGGTTACTTGTTTGTTGTTTTGGTTACGCCCCGCGCCAAGGTCGTAGGAGAACCAGGTCTCTGGGTAGCGTGCTGGGTTTTCGTACACCGCTGGGTCTTTTACATAGTCGGTCTGTTCATCGATTTTGGATACCGTAGTTATCCGGACAGGGATGATTTCTTCTGTCAGCGTCATGGTCCCGAGGTCTTTGGCGTTGCAGATGACCTGGATATCGGTCGATCCGTACGGAATCTCATAGGTTTTCACATAGACCGGCAGGAGTGGTCTGTTTGATGCGAGCCAATTGGTTGTGGTACCATCAAGGTGGATTTCAGCGAACCCATCTTTTTCAGAAACGGTTGGCTGTGTCGGGAAAAGAACCGATGCTGTTATGGTTGTCAGATCGGTTGGTTGTGGTGATGTGATCGTGGTTTGATACGCAGCTGCCCCTAGTCCATTGAGGACTAATAGTCCCATAAGCAGTATGGGCAATATTTTTTC
>CAZLDE010000149.1:0-4551 GCA_964558215.1 uncultured Thermoplasmatales archaeon | reverse complement strand
CTATCATTCTTCTATTGAAAACGACCATGGTATCAAGACAGGGAAAATTTTAAATTCTATGTTTTATACATCCACGTCGGAGGCACTGAAAAACATGTGGTTACAATTGCGCCTTTATGTGCTCGTTGGTCTTATGTTCGCGATCTTGTATGGGATCCTGACCGGAATTGGATATTATTTAGGAGTCACAGGATTTTATTTTTATATCCTTATCATCGGGGTTGCGGTTGGTTTTGTATTGTTACAGTATGTCATCGGACCGAAAATCGTGGAATGGTCCATGAAAATCAAGTACGCCAGTGAACAAGAGTACCCCAAGCTTCATGTGATGATCGCAGAGTTAGCGGAAAAAGCAGGTCTTCCCAATAAACCAAAGATTGGAATATCGCAGCTCCCGATACCAAATGCCTTTGCATTCGGTCGGACCAAGAGAGGTTCACGGGTCTGTGTCACCAAAGGGCTTCTAGACCTATTAAACGATGATGAACTAAAAGCAGTCCTTGGACATGAGATCTCCCATATTAAGCACCGAGATGTGACGGTTATCACCATTCTGAGTGTGATACCAATGATATGTTACATGCTTTATATTACGTTTTTATGGGGTGGCATGGGCAGACGAAGTCGAGATAGCGGGGGAGCGATCGTTATTGGGCTTTTTGCATTAGGTGTGTATTTCATTACCAGTCTGCTGGTGATGTACGGATCACGCATACGGGAATACTACGCAGATAAAGGCAGTGCCGAGCTTGGTAATCAACCGCATCATTTAGCAACCGCTCTTTATAAACTCACAGTAAGTTCTGCACGAATCCCCAAGCATGCGTTAAAACAAAGCGAGGGGATGAAAGCGTTTTTTATAAACGATCCCTCAAGAGCCATGTATGAGGTCCGTGAGCTAAAAGATATCGACCTTGATATGAGCGGCACGCTTGATCAAAACGAACTGATGATGCTTTCAACAAAAAAAGTCACGCTTAATACCAGGGATAAACTCATTGAAATCCTCAGTACACATCCGAATGTCGTGAAACGAATCAAACATCTCGCATCTTTTTCAGCAAACTAGAAAAATCATAATCATCCGGTTCTTTGTAACAAAGAAGAAAAACTTGAAGCGGTGGGAAAAAAATCCATATTTTTTTTAAAAAAAAAAAGAGGGGGTTTTACTTTTGTACTACACCACCCCATTTGGAGATATAGATAATACCAATAACAGATACCACTGTGATTATGAGTCCAACAACAACCCCAAAAATGAGGGACATTGTGTCTGGAAAACCGCCTTCTTGCCACAGTCCGTACAGTTTCATAGCTCCGACAATAATATCTTTCCATATCAGAGCGATGATAAAACCGAAAGCGGCAGCAATGGATACTGCTATTGTGCTCTTTATTTCCTTTATGGTTACCATGTTTCACCTCCCCAAATTATGATTGAGTTGAAAACATTGAAATGCTATTTAATAATTTCGAAAAAAAACACCATTCTATGATTATTCCAAGGGAATAAGACTTCGTCCATAAAGGAATCGAAGGCAGAGCAACGGCCAGGAGATCAACAATACCATAAGAAACAACGTAGAAAGCAGTCCAATGTGTTCTATCAGGTAACTCATGAGCACAACAGGGATTAAGAGCAGTGCAAGACCTTCATGAGCTCCTTCGTAGATAAGCATCAAATTCCTATTACGAAGCGATGTTGTCAAAATCCCGCGTGTCGTATATAACAAAAGAATGGCCAATATGAAAAAACAAGCAAGAGGAAACGGAAAACCACTGATGAGATAGGATGAGTATCCAAAAATCAACGGGAGCAGTGCCACACCGACATGCAGAAATTTTATAGTGTAGGCGTACACAATAAAGAATAAGGGTTTTTGTAGCTCATTGTCAACCACCTGGGTTCCAAAGAAAACAGGAGTGGTCGTGATCCCTAGTTTTGTATCATATTCCACATCCTTCAAATTTGCTGACACACCAACGTTAAAGATCCACTGTAAGGCAGCAACACAGGAGATACTAAGAGCGAAAAACGATATCTCCTCGGAGACGGTATACGCACCAAACACCCCATAGCAGAACACTGCTGCGGCTAAGACGTATTCCATGCCTGGTGTTCGCTTGCTGTATCGATTATACAGGGTCATTAGGAGAAATGAAAACAATAACAGGGCAACAGAACGAAATGAAAAGAAAAAAACAACGACAATAACCAGTGAAATAAGAAAAGCACTCAGAAAAAGACTACATGCTTGTGATCGTGATATCGCTCCAGATATCAGTGGTCGTTGAACCACGTATTTTGATTGTCGGTCAACCTCCATATCGAAGTAGTCGTTTTGGACAAATACGAAGATATGACCAAGGACTCCTATGACTAATAATATGAAAAGAGAAAAACCGTCATACTGGCCATTACACAATGCCCCAAAAACAGGGGTCAATCCGATGAAAAGGATGCCATAAGGCCGAATCAGTTTTAGGTACTCTCGAAGAGCCTTCACAGTCTCAAAATCCTTCATTCAAAGCTGTATCTCTACCCATTTCCCTTGTCCTTCCCAAAGGCGCAGCGAATAGACCGGTAGCTTCCCGTTCAATTGCGTACTTATCCATTCAAGGATATGCTCAGCGGTTGGGTTTTCAAAAAGCTCATTTAAAGCCTGATGATCCAGTTTTTCTATGACTGTGTTTTCTACTATTTCCTTTATTTTGACAAAATCCACAACCATTCCATCTTTTTTTATAGTATCCTCGATAACAACCTCGAGTTTATAGGTATGACCATGGAGTTTCTCACATTTCCCCTTGTAATGAGGGATATAATGTGCAGCGTCAAAATAGAACTCTCGACATAACCTCATGAACGATACTCCTTTTTCTTATCTGAGTATAGAGACCTTGGATATAAACATCATCTATTTGTAGAGGAGGACTTTTTCGAACCAAGGGCGACTTTGATACATCTCTTGAATAGATATTTTTGTTACAGGATGGATGAACTCTGGGTCAAGGTCTAAAAGTGGTCGGAGCACAAAGAGTCGTCCTTGAATCCGAGGATGAGGGATGAGTAGGTCCTTTGTTTTTACAACTTCATCTCCATAAAACAAAATGTCGATGTCGATACAGCGTGGCCCATTCTTTACTGTTTTTGTCCGACCAAGTTTTTGTTCGATTGCTTTGAGATGAATTAAAAGGTCTTCTGGAGCTAGCTTCGTTTCAATTTTGGCACAACAGTTCAGAAACCAATCCTGTTTAACATCTCCAACGGGTTCGGTGAGATAGAAATGTGATATCTTTTTTATCGTACAAAAATCAGAGAGATGGCTGAGTGCATCATGGATGTTTTTTTCCTTATCACCGATATTTGAGCCAAGGCCAAGGAATACTTTTACCATTACGCATCCCGGATCGCATCAGCAATCTGCAAGGCTTGTTTACATTCTCTGACATCATGGACACGGATGATGTTTGCCCCGTTCAAAGCCGCGATAGCTACTGCTGCTATGCTTCCCCAGAGACGTTCAGTGACCGGTTGTCCAGTGATCTCCCCGATGAATGCTTTCCTTGAGGGGCCGACAAGAATCGGACAACCATGTGTTATAAACGTATCTAAATGCCGAAGGATCTGAAGATTATGATGGACTGTTTTTCCAAAGCCAATCCCGGGGTCTATGATGATCTGTTGTATCTGTTCATCATGGGCGGTGGTGATCTGTTTACGAAAAAACGTAGAAATCTCTGCAAGAACATCGTTGTACAAAGGATTCTTTTGCATGGTTTTTGGTGATCCTTGCATATGCATAAGGACGACAGGGACATTGTGCTTAGCAATGGTTTTCCTCAGCTCCGGGTTTGTCAATCCGGTGATATCGTTTATGAGATGAGCACCTGCCTTCAGACAAGCCTCTGCAACTCGGGGTTTGTAGGTATCAATCGAGAGGGGAACAGACACCTCATCTAAGAGTTGCGTTACCACAGGCAATATCCTGTGTATCTCTTCTTTTTCAGAGATTGGCAGAGACCCAGGTCGTGTGCTTTCTCCACCGATATCAATGATATCAGCTCCCTCAGAAGCCATTTTTTTTCCTTGTACGACTGCAGTATCGACATCCGTGAACAATCCTCCATCAGAAAATGAGTCTGTGGTGACGTTAAGGATGCCCATGATAAGGGTTTTGTGAAACCTCAAAGAATACTCCCCACAGATGATCGGTGGTGTCACCATGAGTATTCCAAAATGAAGACGACCTATTAATACCCAGTGATGAAGTGGAGAAACCATGAATATTTTTTAAAAAAAATCAAACGGTGATTTATCACTGAAATGGTGACCAAAGAAGATTTACAAAGCATGTAGCCGAATTATTATAGATAGTCATTATATAATTTGATAACATTTGTACAACAAGACTTTATAAGGAGCAAATCAACCCCTTTGTTACATGATAGTCATCGGACTTTTATCCACGGAAGAAGAAGCACAGGAAATCCAATTTATTGCAAAGATATGCACCGTCGAGAACCGTATTCGCTATCTTGTGTATGTTG
>CAZLDE010000148.1:0-4589 GCA_964558215.1 uncultured Thermoplasmatales archaeon | reverse complement strand
TTTCACCGCTGGAAAACAGTAAAAGCAAAATACAAGCAGGTTAATCAAAGTCCTCGATTGTAATAAAATATGCACTTGGTGTGGCCATTGTTTGAAAGAAGGCACAGATTATTTTGTTGCTGAGCCAGAGAGAGGCATTGGTTATTGTTCTCGAGAATGTTTTGATGCATCGATGAAATCAAGATTCATTGATTTGAAAGAAAAAATAAAGTATCCACGTGGCACAGGCCAAACGAGGTTGTTTTGAATGAACAGGCAAGAGTTGATAGCGAAATATACCAAGTTGGTAATGAAACGATTATACAATGAGGATGTACAGGTATTTTTCCAAGATATGTATGATGGCCCTAAAGCATTGCAGAGGGAGAAGGGATTGCCACCTTACAAGATGGTTAAGGAATGGGATAAGACTAAAGACAATATAACTTTCCATAAGGAGATTTTCAGGAATGATGATTTATACCCACCTATTGATGATATTTGGAAAACTATTGTTCATGAGGTGACACACCATGAGATTGGTGTGTATTCAGCTTATATGGGTGGGCAAATACGACATAGTGCTGATTTTAAGAGTGCTTTGAGTAGAAATCTGAAGAAAGTCAAGGATTTACGAAAAGAGTTCAAAAAAAAACTGGAGGCCATCGATAGTTGAAACAAAATCAGGGTAACACTAATAATATTCATCACGATGTCAGATATGGAAATAATTTGGCATCACATCGAGATGGTGTCAAAGGGGGAAAAAGAGAAGAAATATGGAAATCGAAATTGGAAATAGGCCAGAGACTCAAAGAACACACCTTCTTAACAGAAGGAATGGATTTGAGGGATCTTGATGTAATTATTCAAAACATCAATAGAATTGATTGCCCTATCATATTAGACCCAAACACAGCATCTTTCATCGATGTTGGCATCCATGCCAAGCTCAGACAAAGACTTCAGATAGGCACGATTGACAAGCATCTCAGATATGCTCGATTCATGGAGACACATCCATGCCCTGTCAACTTCAGAAAACCGACATTGGAGAATTTCATGAGACATATGGACTATCGAGAACAAATCGAGAAAGCATCAGCAAATGCACTGATCCACGAATGGAAGGCCATTCAGATGTTCCTCAAGGCTTATGGCATCACAATATGGGATTACAGGCCACCTAGTGCACCAAAGAGCCACATCAGGGTGTTACCCTATCCTGAGACAGTGAGAAGGTTTTTCACCTTCAAATATGCCACCAGCAAATACGAGACAGCATTGTATCAGTATATGTTCTTCTTTGGATTCCTGATGGGTGTCAGGATTCCAACTGAGATCTGTCTGATGAAAACCACTGATGTTCATTTCGAGGCCAGGAATCGAGGTTATGTGGTCATAACTGAGAGGAAAAAGCATGATTCACAGAGGAATGTGATACCTGAGAAGGCCATCCTTAACTCTAAGGTGCATAAGTCACTGAAGAACTGGTTGACATCATGGAGGCCAAGAGTAGCAAATGAATATTCAGGTGATGCTCTGTTCATTCAAGCCAATGGGAAACCTTTCACAGTACGCGGTCTTGGTAAGAAACTCAGTCAGAATGGGAAGTTGGTCTGGAAAGACTTTCAACCCTATGATATGAGGCATTGGTGTGCTGTTGCAAGGCTCATAAGGACAAAAGTCGAGACAGGCAACTTTGACTGTTTTCCTGTGAAAAACTGGCTTGGTCATGAGAGAATGAGCACCACAGAGGGATATATCAGATATGCTGAGCAATATTATCGTGTTTTGCCTGTGGATTGGATCTCTTGTGCTCTGAAACCACTTGAACAAGAAAAAGTGGCAGAAATGCACAGGATTTTTGATGGGCAAAAAAATCAACAGAGTGCCGTTTTTGAGGCTGTTGACACCCATCTCTCCTGTTGCTCTGGATGGGCCCGGAGAGATTTGAACTCTCGACCTACCGGTTATCAGCCGGTTGCTCCAACCGATCTAAGCTACGGGCCCCGTGTGTTGAAAAGGGGTAATACGCTCTTTCTATAAAAACGTAATACTTTCAATATAGTTCATTATACTTATATATTCACATTAATATCACGTATAATATTGGGTGCGCGCTGCTCTCTACAGAGTGTGAGTTTCATTGAGTAAGAATGAACCTTTTCAGTACAGGGGAAAAAACCTATGAAGAAACATAGGTATCCAGAAGCAAACAGAAGAGCACGATTCAAGAGGAGAAAACTTGGGTATTTCCCCTTATTTGAAAACCCGTACCCTCGCTATGATGTTAGAAGCGTTGACATGCATCACATCAATGGAATGATCTGCATCCCACTTCCCCATCGGACCCATATGATAGTGAAAGGAAGAAATCGTGAGAAACATAAACAGCAATGCGAAATATGGATCCAAAAACTGTTTCTGTTGGATCTTGAGAAACTGCTCACTCCTTAATCTAACAGGCGTTTTTCACCAGAGAGTTTCTGTATCTCTGAGATGTTTTGGGATGCTTCAAGGCAGCCTAGGTAGTTCCCCTTCGCATCCCGTAGCGCGTAATATTCGATAAGAACTTTTTCTTTTTCCCCTGATGGTCCGAGGGGAAGATCGATATAGAACCGGGCTTTTTGCCGTTTCCCCGCCTTCATCTCCTGCAGAATGTGTTCTACCTTGTCAAGACTTTTTTTAGGATGGCAGTTCCGCACATCACGTCCGACCACTGCTTCAGGCCTCTTGAAAATCCGTGTCGAATGCCTGTTCCATGCAAGGACCTTTTCGTTTTTATCAATCACGGAAAACTCAACGGGGATAGTCTCTAACACAGCGTGTAAAACATCTTCTGGTAATGTTCCAATCATAACAAACTCTCCAAGTAAACACCGGGATGAGATACTGTTTTATAATTCTTTCCTCTTCCCTCTTTCCTGAAAAGAACATCGACATCTTAATACGTGCCAAGACAATTGCAGGTTCTAATGGATAGAGAAAAAATCGTAAAAGAACTGTCTCAAAACGAGAAAAAAGTGTTACTCACACTAAAAAAACTCCATGGAAAAGCCTCCCCAAAGGAAATTGTTAATGCTGGGGATTTTTCCCTTGATGTTGAAGTTTCAAATGCTGCTTCTTGGCTTCAATCAAAAAAACTGGTGGTGATGGAGAACTCTATTAAAACCGTCTATTCTCTCGGTAAGGAAGGAAAACGATTCATTGAAAAAGGACTACCTGAGAAACGAGCTTTAAAAATCTTATCGAACTACAAAGGAGCAATGCCATTGCAGGCGCTCTCATCCGTGTTGGACCCTGATGAGATCCCTGTTGCTATCGGTTGGTTGAAAACCAACGGATGGGCGACCATCCGCAAAGAGAAAGACACCATCATAGAAATTACCCCAAAAGGAACCGCGGCCATCTCTGAAATGACCACTGAAGAAAAACTCCTGCGTCTTCTCCATGAACATCCAGAACAAGAAATAGAAAAAAATACCATTAAACCCCTTGTGTCCCGGAAAAACGTCATCAAAGAAAAAGAACTCATTACAAGTATTATATCATTAACAGAGGAAGGTAAAAAAGTCCTGGAAACCGGATTCGAGCTCCAAGAGGAAATCTCCCAGATAACCAGTTCAATAATAAAGAACAACGAATGGAAAGAAAAAACAATCAGACCCTACGACATCCATGCGTTTGCCCCTGCATTCTATGGAGGAAAACCGCACCCCTTGGTCAAGCTGATTTCGGAAATCAGACAGATTTTCGTTGAAATGGGATTTGAAGAAATCCAAGGGGATTATGTTGAATCCTGTTTTTGGAACATGGATGTTCTCTTCATCCCACAAGACCATCCCGCTCGAGAGATGCAGGATACCTTCTATTGCAAGGTGCCTCCGAAGCTTCCCATACAGGAGCATGAGCTCCTCAAAGAAATCGCCCTTGTCCATGAGACCGGTGGGTCCACTGGGTCGACTGGCTGGGGTTATACGTTCTCAAAAACCGAAGGAGAACGATCATTATTGAGAACGCATACAACAGTGAATACTATCCGCTATCTCTACCACCATCCGGTACCACCCTGCAAGGTCTTCTCTCTTGAAAGAGTGTTCCGGAAGGAAGACATCGATACGACCCATCTCCCGGAGTTTTATCAGATTGAAGGGATTATCTACGAAAAGAACGCGAACTTCCGCCAACTCATCGGCATCCTTAAGGAGTTCTACCGAAGGATGGGGTTCGAAAAAATCAGGTTCAGACCAGGGTACTTCCCGTACACAGAACCAAGCATGGAGGTTGAAGTGCTCTGGAATGGCAAATGGATGGAGCTTGGGGGAAGTGGTATCTTCCGCCCAGAAGTAACCGAGCCGGTTGGTGTACAGACCCCGGTTCTTGCCTGGGGGCTTGGACTTGAACGGCTTGCGATGCTCAGATTTGGTCTTTCTGACATACGAAGTCTATATATCAGCGACATCGATTGGTTACGAAAAACCCCGTTGCTTTAGTCAAGTGTTGTGATCAAAAGATTGCTTTTTTTTACAGATAAATTCCATCCATAATCTTATTAAATATCCTCTATATTATATTTAAAAAAAGATGGTAAGTGTTGTAAACAAAGA
>CAZLDE010000147.1:0-4591 GCA_964558215.1 uncultured Thermoplasmatales archaeon | reverse complement strand
TCAGAAATAGGAATCCTCATCGTTATTTCATTCACTTGATTGCCGAACTACTGTGACATTACACTCCATGATATCATTTCACCGCTCACCTTTAAATAATATTGAATAAACTATATTAATACCAGGACTGTATAGAGATATGAGACCAATGAGAAAAGACGTCATGGCTCTTATTCTAATTCTCCCTTCTCTTATCTCATCGTTTGTACCAGTGCAAGGAACTGCTATCATCTACGAACAGATGGATGGATCCTTAGAAGACATTACACTACAAGACGATGCATTTCATGGCCACGAGAATCACCCGTTCATCGAATGGTGGTATTTTGATGCGAAACTTGACAATGGATACACTTTTGTGTTCGGTATCCAGGTAATCAATATCTTTGGGAAAGGAATGGTCACTACACGTCTGACCCTCTACGACGATAGCGATGTTATCATTAAATACGATGAGAGGTACCCACTCAGTGCCCTTGTTGCATCATCCCACATCCCATCAATCGCTATCGCAGGAAAGCAGCTTATAATTGGCTCATACGATGCTCAGAACAATTCTTTTCTTTACACCCTCACTGTTGAGATACCTGAGGGCTCATTTTCCCTGCGGTTTATCGGATGTACCCAAGGCTGGAAAAAACAACAGCAATCTGGTGACTGGTGGGCGGTGATCCTGCCTCGAGCCCATGTCACAGGTAGTATTTTTCTTGGGGGTAACGAACTATCCATTACAGGGATAGGATATCATGATCATAACTGGGGTATCAACCCACTCGTTGTTCTCCGCTTCGGATGGCTTTGGGGGACCTGTTTTTCACCACACTATACGATCACCTGGGCAGAGATGCGTACGACAAGGCTGATAACACATCCGGTACTTGTACTCAATGAAAACGATGCAGGCTATCTGAATATTCCCTCAGAGACGATATGGTTCTCATCAGGTAACACACAATTTGATCATCTCCGGAGAGTCCCCTGGTTTTTTAACATCGAGGCGATGACCCAAGATGTGTTTCTCGTGGTTAACATGGAAGTAATAAGTGTAGATTATACCACCTTTTTTGGTTTTATTGGATACTGGCGGTATCATGTCAAATATACAGGAACAATTTTCAAAGACGGGCGTATGGAAACCATTGAGGGAATATCCCTTATGGAGTATATACGGTTCCGATAGAATGATCATTGCTAGGTTGATATCGCCTGAGTCGTTTGAGAGGTTTGCTCACATGGCGTCGTGCACACACAGGTACTTCAAAGAATCCACTGGTGATGCTCCGTGGTGGTTCCCAGAGGACTGGTTCGTTACTTGTGGTTTTACACCGGATGCATTTATATCCCTGCCCGGTTCCCTTTGATTTCATATGCTTCTTGCATACTGGGCAGAGGGGGTTTTCTTTTTTTATTTTCATTATCGAAAGCTGTTTAATGAAAATTTTTTCAAGATTGATGGAGAGAGGCTGTTTACGGACACCACCATATACTGTAAGAACATCCCCCTTGAGTAGCTGACGGACGATTGTTCTGAATTCTTTTGTAGGCTCATAGGCTACGCACGGGATGGTGCCAGAACCATCTGCGATGGTAAATACGACATGACCACCCTGGATGGTATATGGCTCCTTCGTCACTTGTCCCTCTACAATGACTGATTCAAACGATTCGATATCAACGATTTGTTTGTGCTGAAGATGATCATCAGTCCCTTGGTTTGTCTCAAAGATCAACCAACTATCAATCGGTTCTGAGTTGACTGTTTTCATCGCCTGCTTCAGCTCTTCGACCTCATCACCACGGATCCCAAACAGAATGGGGCAGGGGGAATTCGGTGTGATGCGGTTATGATGATTTCGAAAATCATAGTTATCAAAGAGCAGGGGAAAGGCTGCATCCATCTTCTTTACGGAGTTTACGTCGACACGCCGTTTTGTTCCCCATCGTTTTCGCGTACGATATGCGATTAACTCAAACGTTCGATCTACAGGGTCCCAGGAGGTTGCCGCGGTTGCACCAATCAGGCCACGTTGATTCTTATAACCCTCAAAAACAGCATCGAGGTGATGCAACGTTGCCATGATTTCATCAAGGGTCACAATTTGCTTGACTGCCTTTTCATAGATGTCGGAATTGGGTTTTTTTGTAAGAACGACAAACCCCGGATTGGTGTTTTCATCGCTGAGATAGGCTTGTTTTTTTAAAATAGCTTTGATGATTTCATGCACCTTGTCTTGATCAGGTTTCGGTAATTCACTTGTAAAACTCATTGAACTAAAAACATCCTCTCCGTCGATTTCCCCGATTTTCTGTCCACCTGGAACCTCTTTGTTCCCAATCTGGATGCACAATGCTCCGTTTCCCCTGGTTTTCCAGGGGATGTTTGGGTTTAAACGAACGAGACGCGGATAGCCGATGACCACATAGTTTTTCATGATTTTTTGGATAATGGTTCGCGCCACATATGTGGTGCACCCCCCGTTAACAGAATCGGTATCATCAATGCCTATCCAGATGTTTGGTCACCAAAAACGTTATTAGAGAGGTCGTACTTTAAGTTTCATTACCTATGGATAGAGCAGAACTCCTCTCAGATATTCGGGAATTTTTGGGGACCGCGGGTTTTTCTATTTCAGACCCGTATTCGATTCGTCTCCCTGGTTTTGACCTAGTCGCACGTAGAGATGACACGCTTCTCATCATAAAAGCCCTTACTAATATCGATGCACTATCAGAGGAGGTAGGCAACGAATTGCGTGCACTGGCATATCTCCTTAAAGCAACGCCGCTGCTCATTGGTGAAAAGAACGGTATGAACGTCCTTGAGGACGATGTTGTGTATTTCAGATTCGGTATTCAAACAGTCACCGTGTCGACTTTGAAAAACCATATCCTTGAACAAGTACCGGTGCATGCGTATGCTGCCCCCGGTGGATTATATGTGAACCTTGATCAAGAAAAAATCCGGCGATTACGAAAGGAGAAAAACATCTCTCTGGGTTCTTTTGCTCATCACGTTCGCGTTTCCCGTCGTACAGTACAGATGTATGAGGATGGGATGAGCGCGCGAATCGACATTGCCGACCGGATTGAGGAGATGTTCCAACAATCGGTCACCATGCCGATAGACCTTCTCAAACCCCTCATGATTCAAACAAGACAGCTCCCCTCCTATCAAAAACAACAACAAAACAAAAAAGAGCTCGAACATGAGATTTTCACCTTTCTCCAAAGCATCGGATATAATATCATTCCTATGGACCGTTGTCCCTTTGAGGCGTTAAGTAAAGATAAGGAAAAGATCCTGTTGACGTGTGTTCAGCAATATAATAAAAGACTTGCAGAAAAAGCACAATTCATCAGCAGTATTTCGAAAATCATCGAGAAGCATGCTGTGGTCTTCACAGATAAGGATACCATCAAGAAAAACCTGCAAGGGACACCTCTTATAGGGCGGAAAGAATTAAAAAGAATCCATGACCCCGAGGATGTTTTTACGTTAATTCTGGAAAGAATCGCTGCTGAATGACCATCATTCACCTGACACAAACTTTTATAAATAAGATTATTATTCCCGAGAACTACGTCACCCTATGGAGTGACCCTAGAACTATATACGTCGATGATGAATCATGGCAGATAGTAAAACTGTTGAAGCAGTTCAAAAAGCAATCGAGGAATCCAAGAAGCTCGAACGGAAGTTCACTCAAACGGTAGACGTGGTGATCAACCTCAAGAACATCGATATGAACGATGCGAAGAATCGTATCGAAGATGAAGTGATGCTTCCCCATGGCAGAGGAGTTGACGCGAAACTCGCCATCTTTGCCAGTGGAGATCTTGCACTAAAATCAAAAAATCAAGTTGATCTATTAATTAAACCTGAGGAAATAGAGGAACTCGCAAAAGATAAGAAGAAATTCAAAAAAATTGCTGACGAGTATGATTTTTTCATTGCAGAAGCACCATTGATGCCGACCATTGGAAAAACACTCGGTATCATCCTTGGTCCTCGGGGAAAAATGCCAAAACCGGTTCCACCAACCGTCGATATCACGGGTATAGCAAAGAACCTGCGGAAAACCGTCAAAGTACGGTCAAAGACATCCAAAACAATCCATGCAACAGTCGGACGCGAGGAGATGAACACAGAACACATCGCAGATAATATTGACGCAATCTTAAAACGACTTGAAGGTAAACTTGAACGAGGAAAAATGAACATCGGCTCGGTGTATGTGAAAACAAGCATGGGGCCACCAATGCGAGTACTGTAAAGGTGTCAGCGTATGGCGCATATCGCATCATGGAAACACGGGGAGGTCTCAGAGATCGTCTCTCTGATCACCACCCATAAGATCATTGGAATCATTGATATTGGGGGCATTCCTGCTCCACAGCTTCAGCAGATGCGAGGGGGCATCAGATCAAAAGCCCAGATTCGCGCTGCAAAAAACAGGTTGATACTAAAAGCCTTAGATGAAGCAGAGAAACAAGTCAAAGGAATCAGTGCATTAAAAGATGAGGTCCACGGACAAGCCGCGGTGATTGCAACTGATGTGAACCCGTTTGCGTTGTATAAAGAGATTAAGGC
>CAZLDE010000146.1:0-4599 GCA_964558215.1 uncultured Thermoplasmatales archaeon | reverse complement strand
TTTATATACTATGTTTTATAGTATATAAATTATACTATTAATTTAAGCGCTGCGGTCCACTCCCTACGTTACACACGATTCTATCGAGAAAAGACAACGGAAAAAAAACGAACAGATCTAAGATTTACAGATACATATTAACCAGGAATCCAAGCACGACTAAAAAAATACCAAGAAGATAAATAAGGAGCGATTTTGTCGAAGTCTGCTTCCAACTCGGGATACTATAATGCAAGACATAATTCGTCCCAAGAAGCACAATCCCAAAAATAGACGGAATCGGGACCATCAGAATCGTCAGTTTCGAAACCTCATGAATCAACGGCGTTAAAAGTCCAAGAAAGACCGTTGCTCCAAGAAAGATAAGGATTGCCTCCTCCTTCTTCCGATACTTCCCACGAGCCACAAAGCCCTGCGCATTAATCGTATACAAGAAACTTGAGATGAACGTGATAAAGATACCCGTAAGCACCAATGAACTTTCCTCGAAGAGCAGGTCGGCCATAAAAACTGGTAACAACAAACCATTTTTAAAATTGATGTGACTCGATTACGAACAAGATGAGATAAAACAAAGACCTTACCGATTCCTTTCCTCAAAATCATCAGCGATGTCATCCTCATCTTCGATGAGTCCATCTTCCTCGAGACCTTCATGTCTTGGTTGAACGAAATATTCTGTCCGGCAATTCGGGCATTCTATCATCGACTCAGAAGATTTTCGAATCCAACGATGTCCACAGAACGGGCAATTTTCCTTCTTCATGCCGACCCCGTGCCCAACGAATATTCCAACAGGAGTTTAAAAATATATCTGATGACACCAAAGGAGGTATTTATTGATTTCGGACAACAAAGAGAAGCAGCCCACATAAAAATCCCTCCGCATGTTTCGCTGTTTTCCCCGCATTATCCGGTTGCACTGTGACGGTGATAGCAACCGGGCCAAATCCAAACCAAGGCAACCGCTCGTAGACGATCGCTCCAGGTTGCAGGGACTCAATCGTGTCTAAGACAGATGCGTTGACAAACCCGCGTATTCCTCCAGACATCGTAATATTACACCGAATGCCGGTTGTGGCCGTGTTCCCTACATTCCGCACCCCGATACGCGTCCCCAGGGGACCACCCTTGATTTCAAGTTTGGTTTTCATCGGATACTTCACATAGCACGCAGCATACCCGACCTTGCATACCTCATATTCAATTCGCATGTAGCCTTCCTCGCCCCATCCAGGCCCCCAGGAGTTCCGCAGAAACCAGACACCATTAGTTCCTTGAGTATCATCCCAACCAACCAGGGCAACCGCGTGGTTGATTTGTGCACTTGGATCATTTTCATTAAACACTCCCCCAGTGTACCCTCCGAACGCCTGGGTCACCGCACAAGCTACAGACACAGGACCATAATCCAAGATCGCTTGTTTGATGGATTCTGTGGGTGCAACGCCCTGAGAAAACCCAATGAAATGCCACGAATCAATCATATACGGACGGTCGTACGGACCCTCACAGGGAAGATCTTCTGCTGTATAGGGGAAATCCTTTTCCAGTACTGCACCAGTACCATTGCACTTATCCATTTTCCACTGAAAATAATCATGTGCCCACCATCCCCCGTTACAACCCCATCCGTTGGTGTTACAACTCACGAGCCATTGCTCTGAGAGATCCACTTCCTTATGGTCTTTGATCAAAATATTGCATTCAAGAGGAGCGATTGTTCCAAACGCCCAGCAGCTTCCGCAAGCACCCTGATTCCTCACAGGTGTGCATCCCTCAAAATCTCGCCAGTCGAAACGGGAAGGAAGCCCATTTGTTGGGACACAGGGATCAAAAGAAGCATCCCTCCACCAGTTCTCAGGTTCAACCAGACCGTAGAGTTCTGAGATGGGACGATCTGTTGCCGAGTTTTTCCCAATGGTAAACGTCCATCCTTGGCTGACTGCTTGATTTTGTAACCCGGTCAAGACTTCATCGGTGATCCAAGGATTTTGTGACTTTGGTGATGCAACAACCTCATCTAATAACTGACATCCACAATCACAGCATCCCTGTGGGATGACGATTAAAAAAAGAAAAACTGCTATTGCAATAGACGTCTTCTTCATGGAATAAATCCCCTAACTATCGCCCTAGCAGTTCAATAGTAACTCTCCTTAATAAATCTATTTGTTGTTGAGGATGAAAGAACAAAGATTGCTTTGATACTTACTAGTTCATTCTACCTTTGATGAACAGAACGAAACATACAACGATAACGGATAATATTCAAGATGAAGATATTTACTATACCATATCTGCTATCCTCCTCCTGAATATTTTTTTATACTACTGAACAGATTACATCACCGGAAAGAACAACTGAGGTGATGGGTATATGATTGAGAGTCCTAATCAACGATTCAATCCGGAGGTACAAAACCAAACAATACAGCTTAAGGACATGCAACAGTACATCAAGGAAATCACCCTCCAACTTAGCTTCGATGCAGTAATCCTGGCAGGACTTGTCGCAGTCTTAATTCAGACATTTTCCTATCTGCTCCAAGGTCCGATTCAGACTGATCTGCAGAAAACCCTGTATATGTACTGCTTGCTTATCGGACCATCCGCGTTCTTTTTATTCTTACTCCACCTCTACGAACTGTACGGGTTTGTGAAACGAAGTGAAAAATCGATTCCCATAACCTTGGATCTCACATATTTCCTCTTCATCGGTTTTTCCTTTGTCACCATGATAGGGTTACGTTCCTATTACGATCAGCATCAGATTTCCCAGAAATTCTTAACCCCGGGATGGATGGCTGGGGTTGCGCTTCTCTGCGGGGAAGTATTGCTTGCCTTGCTGTGTGCGAAATTCCTTGTCAGCCTTTTTGTCAGCCAGAAGTTGCCTCATTTCTTTGAACATCAAAAGAAAACACCTCGGAAAAAACCACGCTTTCACGACCGTCATGTCTTTAAACCAGTCTTCAAACCAAGCCAGGTGTATTATTTCAAGAAAAAACCTGATAGCTCACGTTGGGAAAACGAGGAATTTTTCATCAAATACAAGTAGGAAGAATATTTTGTAATAAAAAGAAAAGCAACTCACCGATTTTTTTTTTTTTTTGTCCTTATCAGGAGTTGCGATTCTCCGATTAAATTCTTAGAGATTGTTTATTAATGTTGCAATTTGTTTTCGTTTATCTTCTTCATCAGGTAGCGTGATAGATGATTTCCATTTCTTAGACCCGTCGGAAAGATAAAATCCTCTGGAAATGGCGACGAATTCTTTTGATAACGCTTCGCCGACGGCTTTCTTCCGTGCAACTTCGATGAAATTATTTTTTCCAAATTTTACTTCCTCTGCTTTCAGTGTCTCAAATTCAACCATTGTATACCTCTTTAGTTGGAAGAAAAGCATAGTTGAATTTAAACTTTTTCAATTAAACAAACATACGATATCATAAGGAAAAAATAAGAGAAAAAGATGTAGAGGGTATCCACCCACACTTCTGCATGGAACAGTATGGGGTTTTAACACAATCCTTTTACAAGGATGCGTGGTTGGAACCTCTCAAAAACTGTATTGCTCTCCCCTGTTTTTTTCTCCTGGATTTTCTTCACCTTTTTTACTTCGTTGGTTGGATGTAAAAGAGGTGTGTAATCTTTCATTCTCTGCTCATAGGCAAAGACCTTTGCGATGTTCTCTATTTCCTCGAGCGCGTTTTCATCACTAACCGCCCCCACGATTTTTATCTCCGCGTTGTTCACCTCATTAACGCTAGATTATTACTAGCATGTATCTATTTGTCAGTCCCTGAATATAAAGGTTGTGAAAATATTTCAAAAAGAAGCTACCAAATCGCTCTCCTACCGATAGCCTATGATGGAAACGGCAGAAATAAAAACATAAACAACACTCCTCTCAACGACTCAATCCTGCTCCCGACCTGTACAGTGATCTCAAGAATACCAACCCCAAATAAAACACGATACGTTTGAAGAACGACGTCCTGACCTGCACCAAGAAACATCACAGATCCTTGAGAAGACCGTTGCGAGGGAACAAGCAACAACCCCCCATTCAAAGAAGACTCCCAGTCAACATGCAAAATATCCTCAGTCCCACTGTTCCGTACAGAGATAGACAGACCAATACCCCCTGTGATGGTGATATCGATCATATCCGGGTAACGTTCATAGGGTGCCATCAAGGGGAATCGATCCTGACTTGCACCCCCGGGAATCATATAGGGGCTGTCACCGATTCCATCCCCATCATCATCAGAACCTGTATAATCATCCCAAAAGTTCCCAACACTACCGTTGTCCCAGCTATTCCCACTTGCATCATACGCATTAGCAGGATTACCAATGAAATTGTTCTGATAAATCAGGTTATCCTCACTGTTATTCCCCAGCATCACCCCATCAAAAAAACTCTGCTGCACCGTGTTTCCCACTAGGATGTTGTCTGTTGCTTCATACAAGTAAATCCCATACCCGCGATTGTTCACAATAACATTGTTTTTTATCAAATTATGCGAAGTGTACTCTAATCGTATACCATGATACCGGTTGTTCTCTATTAGATTGCCTGAGATGGTGTTATAG
>CAZLDE010000145.1:0-4621 GCA_964558215.1 uncultured Thermoplasmatales archaeon | reverse complement strand
AATAATAGAATACTATAAATCCTTATCCCTTATGTTTTCTCACTTTTTCGTTTAGAATAATAAATGATGTCAGTATGTTTCGTATATCCTAAGTTATTAAACACCTGCTTTGAAGTTTCATTCCAGTCCTCGATGAGGCTTGCGATGATATCGATTCCCTGTTTCTTCAGATGATGTTCAACCTCATGGACTAGTTGTGTTGCTATTCCTTTTTTCCGGTATGCGGGTGTAACGACAAGCCGGTTGATCCACCCTTTCCGTCCATCATGAGTTCCAAAGATGACACCAACAATCGTATTTTTACTTTCTGCGATAAAATACAGGCTGGTTGGTTGTTGCAGTTGCGATTTTATGTTTTTTCTACTATCGCGACCCTGCGGTCTATAGGGAATGTCCCCTTCGCTCCATAACCGGATGACCGCATTGTAATCTTGTAGAGTCATCTTTCGGATGGTCACATCGTTTACTTGTTTTTTATGAGAAGTGATTTGTCCTATGTAATCGCCGTAATGAGAAAGAGGAAAGTTGATTTGAACGTTTCTATGAGAAAAAAATCAATCTGTGACAACACGAATATTTTTCCGCAGAAAAATCTTTTTTTCCTTAATACTCAAATCAGGAATATGGTTTTTTTCTACCTGTATTACTTTAGAATACCTTCCAGACCGTTATCTGATCGGTTGCTTTGTTTCCCGCTTCATCTATCGCTACAATTTCAAGACTGAATCGCCCAAAAGTCTTCTCAGTCCAATCCCAGAGGTAAGGAGGCGCAGTGATTGTTTGCTTGACAACGCCATTCAAAGAAAACGTTACCGATGAAATTCCTGAATCCTCATCAGACGTGTTGATGGTGACTTGAATACGACCAATAACAAGAGTTGTTGGAAACGGCAATAGTCTTTTACCACCCAAATACAAAGACCGAGCTTGTGGGCTTGTGATGGTAAGGTTAGGTGGTGTCGTATCTGGAACAAGGATCGTTACGATTGCTGTATCATTTTCCTGCGTGGCAGCATCATCTATTACAGTGAAGACAGTTTGATATACTCCTTCTATGGAATACACATGGGATGGTGATTGTTCATTTGATGTGGTGTTGTCGCCAAAATCCCAATGATACAAATAGGGAGCGACACCACCAGTGACCATGCCTGTGAAATTAATCGTCTGACCAACAAACCCGTTATAGGGGCCTCCTGCATCAACTTCCAATGGAAGGCTTTCGTTTCCTTGGATTTTAATCAGCCAGACGTCATGGAGACCAGCACCATAAGACAGGGTATGGCCTGTGATGATATAGCCGGTATCAGTCGTCTGTTGCACATGATAACCGACATCAGAGTTTACCCCTCCGTAAGTTTGATCCCAGAGCTTTTCTCCTTCAGCGTTTGTTTTAATCAGCCAGACATCATCGCCACCAGCACCATAGGACAGGGTGTATCCGGTGATGATGTATCCTCCATTAATTGTCTGTTCAACGCAGTACCCATAATCCCTCCCTGTTCCCCCGAAGGTCTTGATCCATTGTTCGTCTCCAGAGGAATCGGTTTTTATGAGGAGTACATCATCGAGACCTGCACCAAAACTTGAGGTGTATCCCGTGATAATGAATCCGCTATCAGTTGTCTGTTGAACATGATAGCCCCGGTCAACGTCATCGCCGCCGAATGCATTGCTCCATTGTTGGTTGCCTCCATTGTCTGTTTTTACAAGCCAGGCGTTGCCGACATACCCAGGACCTGAGGAAAATGTCCATCCTGCCAAGACGTAGCCTCCATCGGTCGTCTGTTGAACACACCAGGCTCCATCTGAACTATATCCACCTAATGTTCTGTTCCATTCTTGGTTGCCAAGCTCATCGGTTTTGATAAGCCAGGCATCGACACTGCCGGCCCCATAGGAGGAGGTGTATCCTGAGATGATGTAGCCGCCATCAGTCGTCTGTTGGACGGTTGTTCCACCATCGTCATATGCTCCACCGAAAATCTTGTTCCATTCTTCATTTCCTTGCGAATCAGTTTTGATGAGCCAGAGGTCCTTGCCACCAGATCCATATGATTTGGTCCAACCAATGACGATGTAACCGCCATCGGTTGTCTGTTGGACTGATTCACCTTCATCATCGTTTGACCCACCGAATGTGTTGTTCCATAGCTCGTTTCCAGATGAATCGGTTTTTATCAGCCATATGTTATGACCGTTTGCTCCGTATGATCGGGTGTAACCAGAAATGATGTAGCCACTATCAATTGTCTGCTGAACACAATAACCAACATCGATATTGCTACCGCCATGTGTTTTCATCCATTCATCGTTTTTAGATGGACTAATGATGCTTTTTTTCTTGATAACACTCGGGGTAAGTTCAATAACAGCTCGATCAGAATGAGGGGAGGAATAATTGGTTTTGGCAGTTGTCTGTTCATCTTCTATGCTGTTTGCCTGTAGCACGGGAATGAGGCTTGCTAGAAGTAGAAGGCATAAGACAATCCAGAGAGATGGTTTGATTCTCAGCAAGTTTCCTGCCGTTTGATTTATTTTTCTCAGACTCATATAGTTTTTCCTCCAGTGTTACAATTATTTTATAGGGAACATCACATATAAACTTGCCTATTTTAATTTGAGGGAAAAAAAAAATCAGGAATGAGTGATTGTTTTCCATCGAATCATTTATTGTCTCAGTTTATTTGTACAATATGCTATGATGAGTCTGCGAAGAATCTTCCATTTTTCTGCTTGTATTCCTTTGGGTTTTGGTATGGCATCGCAGATGATGTCACAAAGTTTTTTGTCTCTACTGACTACTTTGATGATGTTGTCAATATTGCTGCCCCAACGTTTTGAGAGTCGGGAGAGTAGTGTATAATCCATACGGAACTCATGGTTCCATTGACGTTGGTACTCCCTTAAGGATCGAGCGTCGGTTTTGTTGTCCCCTAAGGCGCGAAGTGCTGTTTTAGCTGCGAGTTCTCCAGAACACATCGCATAATAAATCCCTTCACCGGTCATTGGGTTTGTGAGTCCGCCTGCATCACCACAGAGCAGCACACGGTCTGCAGTGAGGCTTTTAACTGGACAGGTGGGAAAGGCTCCTCCAAAAGGATCTAGAGCAGGAAGGTCTTGAGGTAGTAGTGTCTGTTGTTTCAAGAATTCAAGGTAGTATTGAAAGTGGGTCTGTAGATTCTTTTTTTCCATGGATGAGTTGAGAGCTTGTCTGAATTCGACGATTCCAACATTGACGTGTTCCTTTTTTGGGAATACCCAGCCGTATCCGGCAAGTCCACGTGGTTGCAGATGAATATGAACCGCATGTTCTTCTCCGTAGAAATGACGAATGGTGTCTTGGCTAAGGGGATATTCGTTATATGCGCAGACTCCGATATGATGGCAATCCTGTCGCATCCCGATCTTCTTTGCGATAATGCTCCAGGTCCCATCAGCGCCTATCACCATCTGTGACTGGATTGTTGCTCCATCTGATAGGGTGAGATGAATCGCTTCTTTTTCTGGTGTGATGTTTTGAATGTTTTTCCCGTTTTCAAGGATAGCCCCGCTTCGTATAGCGAGATTGACGAGCCCTTCATCAAAAGTCTTCCTTCGAACCATAGCCTGCAGCGGTGTGGTATGTTGAAAGTCGAGATGATGTTTCATTGAGGATGTATACAAGTGTAGTGCGTAGGAATAGGAGTCGATGAGGTTGTTTTCTTGGAGGTATTTGAACCGGTGGATGACTCTCATTTGAAGTCCGCCACCGCAGGGTTTGTCTCTTGGAAATGTGGCTTTTTCAAGAAGAAGTGTTCGTATTCCTTTTTCTGAAAGAAATTTTGCTGCTGTTGATCCTGCCGGGCCTGCGCCGACAATAGCAACATCATATTGCATAGAAAAATCAATCCTCCGCTCTTTTTCAAATAATCTGATTATGATATTTAAACGTTACAGTGAAAGCAGATATCATGTTTTTTTATCTTAAAATCAACGAAAAACTTCGATTTTTTTTTACAATGTAAGTGACGTTAATGAAAAGTGAAACAGGGACCGAAACGATTGTTGTATTCTTTCGGAAAGCCAGAACAACTAATGATATGTTATTCGAGTGCCTTTAAGAATTCGTCTATAACATTCTTGCCTTGATTCAAATCCGTATACTCTTCTAATAGAAAATGGGGCACTTTTTCTGCTGATATCCCTCTAATCATCGTTGAGAGGTTGTTGGGCCAATAATTCTTTTGATACAACGCAAGGACGGGGACGACAGGAAGACCTACTCGTGGTCGGAGATAGGCATGGGCGATTTCTATTCCGGTCCCAAGACTTGGGGTTGATACTTCGAAGATTGCTGCGTGTATATCACTTTCAATTGCTTCGATCATTTTGTTACGAACGACTCTCTTTCGTTCTGACTCATCTGTTGGAAGGGGGCCGATTGCTTGTTCAAGTTTTCGAATAGCCTCTTCGTATGTTTTCCCGGTCGTATGTTCAGTACAGACATCATACTGTTGTCTTTTTATTGTCTCAATGAAGTATTGATGAACAGCTGAACGTTCTTTTCGGTCTTTTGCTCCTTGAATCGCTGCACCATAAAAAACTCGTCTCATAAGAACAGATGAATCCCATCTGGAAT
>CAZLDE010000144.1:0-4625 GCA_964558215.1 uncultured Thermoplasmatales archaeon | reverse complement strand
ATACAAACTGCTGAAGACACTTAACTCTTATTCAGGTGCGAAACTCAGGTTTTAATTTCCCTGTTGAGTCGATAGTTTCTGAACTAAAAACTGGTATTTGCCCCGACTGGTCCGAGGAATAGAATCCACATACACAAGGCATAAAGAAAATTCGTCTTTCAAACGGTTCTGAACATTTTCTTTAATCTGACGGACGTCAAAATCGGAGAACCCTTCTTTTTTCACGATACGAAGCACCAGTTCCCCCTCCTGATCCTGATACAACTGATATTCCTTCATATTAGGGGATGAACGGGCGATCAACTGCAGTACACCCATCAATGGCACCAGTCGTTTAGTTTTCGAAACCATGAAATCCTGCACCCTTCCTTCGATGGATTGAAAAAGCAGTGTCTGTCTTCCGCAGTCGCAGCGATGTGCCGTGTAGCGTGCGATATCCCCGGTCCTGTATCGAATAAACGGAAAGATTCCTGTATGAAACCCGGTTCCGACGATCTCCCCGCAGGCTCCTTCCTGGGTCACTGGTTGTCCGTCGCTGTCGATCAGCTCCGCAAACCCGTAATCCGGGAAGATATGGTAATAATCGTTTTTTTCACAGCTCCCAGCAAAGACGCATTGTTCCCGCTGTCCGTATTGTCCATGGACCCGGCAGTCGAAGAATGTCTCAAGGAATTCACGTTGCCAGTCATACAGGGTCTCACCAAAGCAAAAAATCGCTTTCAGCCCATGAAGCTCAAACGACTGGTGTTCCATGTATTGCGCAAGCAGGGTGATTGCAGAAGGATATCCTATGAAATAGCGTGGTTTGAGCCGTGTGATCTTTCGTACGTAGATGGGGAGGTTTCGGTCTGTCATCTGATAGGAGGAAAGCAGCAGGGTCCGGGGGAGCAGGCGGTATTCCCAGGGTTTTTCCCTGCCGATGAGTTGAACGGAGGAATCCATGGTCCGGCATCCACCCCGTTCGAGCAAAGCCGTGATGTAGGCAAGGTGTTTTGCGTACCATACCCCTTTTTCCACAGGGAACCTCAGCAGAAAACCAGTGGACCCACCCGTGTTTGTCTCCTCGAAGGCATATGCCGGGTAATTCGTCGCTTTCAGCTCGCGTGCATGTTTTTGCACAAGTTCTTTTGTCAGAAACGGCAGTTTCTGAAAATCCTGCATGGTTTGGATGTCATCTGGTATGATGCCTTGTGATCTGAACAGCTTTGTGTAATAGGGTACATGCTCGTAGGCATGATGCAGCAGGAGGAGAAGGTGTTCCCATTGATAGCGATGTATTTGCTCTGCGCTCCATCGCTCCATTTCCTTGATACGGGTATATGTTCCTTTATACGGTTTACGATAGAAAACAGTCGTCAGTGCAACCCCAATCCCGGTTTCTTCGTTGAAGAGACGTTCCCAGAGTCTTTGCATAGCTCCTCTTCTGTCTTGCCTGTTTGAGGAGTTGATAACTGCTACATAATTGTTTCTATAGGAGGGACGTCCTGGTTTCTTCTCCTTAAGAGAGTGCATCCCTCTGATTTCAGAATGTTTATATACTTATATATTAACTATATAATATAAATCTAGAGTAATGGGTGCACCGAGTCGTATACCTGAGGAGTCCTATGAAGAGAATCATGGCATTATCCGTGGTAAACATACTACTACTGAGTGGATGCGGGGCAGTCGCATTTGAAACATCGTCTCCTTTAGAACAAGAAACGACTGCAAAAAGCATTGACCTTTCTTTCTGCTTTTCCTCAAAACCAACAATCCGCGAACAAGACGGATTACTGACCGTACAACTGGAGGGGATGACCTCACAGCTAAAAGAACCAAACAAACCATTGCTTCCACTTTTTACGCATACCTACCTGCTGCCCTTCGGCTCGACAAACATCACCATCACCTGCACGCCAAAAGAAATAAGCACCTTCACGCTTACCAAAAAAATCCTTGCCTCCCGACTCACTACATTATCGAAAACAACCCAAAAACAATTCTACGAACTCGATTCAACAATCTACGAGAGTGCGTCGTTTTATCCAACCCGCTGGTACCGCTGCGACATCGGCGCCGGACGCGATCAGAACCATAACCAAGTGACATTTGTAAAAATCATCTGCTACCCCGTGCGCTATGCACCAGCAACCAACCAGATAACACATGCGTCATCTTTTGACATCCAACTCACCTATGAATCCCCTAGCACTATGACACAAACCACTGAGACGTATGACATGGTCATCATCGCACCCAGATCCTTCAAAGCAGCACTCAGACCTCTAATCGATTTCAAAAATTCAAAGGGGGTTTCAACTACATTCAAATCAGTCGAAGACATCCTTGACCAGTACACAGGGGCTGATCCCCCTGAGCAGGTCAAATACTTCATCAAAGAAGCGTATGACACCTGGGGAATCACCTACGTCCTGCTTGTTGGTGGGTTAAAATCCCATCTCTATGCCAAGGACAAAGACACCCGGTCAGCTGGCTGGAGCGGCTGGTGGGTTCCTGTACGATACGTTTCTATCCCCCAGCTTGATGATGAGGGATGTCTATCAGACCTCTACTACGGGTGTCTCTACAACGAAACCGGGGCCTTTGACAGCTGGGATTCGAATGAGGATGGCGTCTACGCTGCCTGGGACTCACCCGGCACAGCACAAGACACCTTTGACCTGTACCCTGAGGTGTACGTCGGACGATTACCAGCAACAAATAAAGGGGAGGTCAGAACCCTTGTTCAGAAAATCATCACCTATGAAAGCACCGGACCTGAGCAGAAACCTTGGTATAAGAACTTCATCGGCATCGGGGGAAAGACCTTTGATTACTACGAAGGTAAACCAGACGGAGAGTACCTCTGCGACCTTGCCTATAACCATACAAAAAACGCTATACCCGATCTAAATCTGATAAACGTCTACTCCAGCAACAAGAATACCACAGGATATGTACCCAAGGCTCAGGATATACAGACTGCTATTTCCCAAGGAGCAGGTTTTGTCCTCTTCCAGGGCCATGGAAACCCGTTGGTCTGGGACACCATCTGGTTCGATGGACAGTACCCTGATGACTGGTGTGGCGGCATCACCTTGTACCATTTCCTCAAACTACGCAATGCTGAAAAACTCCCCATCGTCGTCGTCGGTGGCTGTCATAATGGTTTGTACAATGTGTCACTTCTCAAAACACTCCGAGACAAAACCGGTGCCAACTACTTTTGCTACGGGATCCCAATACCAGTGTGCTTCAGCTGGGCACTGGTTGTAAAACCCCGTGGAGGGGCGATCGCATCAACCGGCTGTACTGGCTATGGAATGGGATATGAAGGAGACCCGGTGAGTCTCAGCGGAGAGATCGAATCGAATTTCTTCTATGAAATTGGGGATGGATCAACAACATTAGGTCAAGCACATGGTCGAGCGATTCAAAAGTTCCTTGTCGAAGAAGAGATACACCAGGTTGAAGCATTTGTACTCACCAACTGGGCGTTGTTCGGAGACCCAAGCTTAAAGCTTGGTGGATATCAATGATAATCATGATTCGTGTGTTTTGAAAAAATAGTTTCAAACATAATTTTTAATTTTTTGTGATATCCCGAATTAACTTTCTCCTGATTTTTCAAATTAGACATCACAGACTCCTCTTTTTTCCTTTTCCCTCGACTTCTCTACGAACGCCCGGTATGGCGTTCGCAAACGGCCATTCTCTAAACTGCTATGTGGCCGTTTGAAGTTATAATACAACACTGCTTCCTCCCAGCTGGAGAAATGATTCAAGAGTTGTTTGAGTGTTTGTCCGACTCGCTCCACCTTTCCATTCGACTGTGGATGTTTCACCCGTGCCTTGATGTGAAGCACGCCTAATGATTTGAGGGTTCGTTGAAACTCAGTCATATCTGGAGAGGCACAGTTACATCTTGGCAAAGATGTGAATTGAACTCCATGGTCGGTCATGACTTGTTTAGGAATACCATATGTTTGAATCGCTTGGAGAAAAACACGGGTTGCATTCGCAGATGTGGCATTGCGATAGACACCACATCCAGTGATGAATCGTGAGGCATCATCCTCGAACAGGATGATCTGCTGATTCTGTTTTTCAAACCAATCCGCATGCCAAAGGCCATTACTATATCGACGCTCATAACGCACATACGAGCGTCTCCGCTGTTTATGCGGTTCATCTTTGGCTAATCCTTCGTCTTTGAGGATTCGATGGATGCGGTTATGCCCGATATGGACATTCTGTTCTGCTAGGATCTTCTCTAAAGTGACCGCAGCGAGAGGATGATTATGATACGCCTCAAGAACAATATGTTTCTCTTCATCGGAAATCGGTAAAGGTTTTCTCCCTGATCTCTTAGGATAGGGATACTCAGAACTCTCTTGATAGCATTGGTAGAGTTGGCGTGTCCATTGAGGAGTGATCCCTTGCAGTTTCGCTATTCTATAGATCGATCTCTCCTGGTTGTTTACTTCTTTGATAATCCACCGCACCTTCCTTTGATTCAGTTTCCTCATTGGGACTGAATCAACTATCTCCTTTTCCAGGAGAAAGTAATTTCGGGATAAGACATAATTTTTAATTTTTAATAAATCTTAAATATTTTCTGCCATCGATCAGTATAAGAACAT
>CAZLDE010000143.1:392-4646 GCA_964558215.1 uncultured Thermoplasmatales archaeon | reverse complement strand
CATCAATACTCCTATAAACCAACAGAACGTTTCCTCCATGACATGACCGCACCTGTGGAAGGAACCGTTGAAAAAAAAAAGCCCAGCATCCGTATGTTTTTTACCGGGTTCATCAGGATCCGCGGGGTTATGAATTGGTCTGCGATTTCTTTTTTCGGGTTTCTCTTAGGAATCACGGTCCTGGATTTCACCAGCATCATGGTCCTCTTCTTCTTTTTCGCAGTCTTGACCTTTTTCATCCTAGCCTTTACCTTTGCGATCAACAACTATTATGATATCGACACCGATAAGGAAAATCCCCGACGAGCGCATCTGAACATGATGGCATCAGGGAACCTCTCAAAACACACCGGTCTGACGTTGAACCTTCTCTTCGTCATCATCCCCCTAGTCATCTCCCTTTTCTATAATCGATTGGTGTTTGTGTTCTGCGCAGGCCTGATTTTCTGGATGTGGGCGTATTCCGCTCCACCCCTGCGGTTGAAAGGACGACCTGGACTAGACATCCTTTGGCATTTCATCGTGTTTTTCGCCTTAATACTCTGGGGTGCGTATCTTGCTGGCAGCATCTCCCTGATAAGTGTGCTTGTCGCGGTATCATTCGGTTTCTTCGGGTGTTTCGCCCAAATCGACAACCATCTCCAGGATTATCCTTTTGATAAAGCAAGCGGGTCAAAGACCTTTGCCGTCTGGATAGGAAGACAAAAAGCATCTGTCGCCCTGAAAATATCGTTCGTCCTCTACCTGATCTTTCTGATTCCAATAATCGTTCTTTTCTCTTTGTTTTCCACGCTTTCGATTCTTGTCTTATGCGGAGGAATCGGTGCGAGTCTGATCCTCATCAAAATGAAGAGGAGTACAAGTACACCAGTGCTGTATTACGTAATCAATTTTTTTGGTGGAGCCGTCTATTTGAATTGCCTCATCTATCATCTCAGCAGCCTTCTCTAACAAGACCTAACAGAGAAACCAGCGACCCCGTTCCAACTGCTCAGAGTATGGCGATAAACACTTTTTCTTTTTACGAACAGACCATGAGGATGAAAGGAGGATTCAGGAAATACCCCTGCGCAATACATATGTATATAAGCGAGAGGGGGTGTTGTCGCCCTCAGAAAGAAAGATGGGATGAAGGTTTCATAATTTCGTTTTTTGTACGGACTTCTGAGATTTTTGTTTTAAATTCTTTATTTAAGAAGATGTAATACAAATGGTAGATTGTGAAGAATATGATAAAAAATTGGGATTATTCGAAGGATATCGTCACCCCGCACTAGGCCCACGATTCTTGGTCTGTGGACGTTGTTATACCACGATAGAACATGATATGGAACGCTGGAGCGAGTTCTGTGTGTCAGACACCTTGACCACAGAATCAACAAAACACGATATCCGAGAGGCGTGGAACACGAGGATATCAGATGATCCTTTGCTGCAACAATGGTTCCGAAGCCTCTGGAAAAAATACGAATATATCCTCTCTGAAAAATAAGCACAGAACGCAAAGCCGTCTCCTAAATTTTTTTTTTATCGATTTTTTGACCAACTGTTTTTTTGAAACGAAGAACACATTCTTCGTCCTCTGGAGCAGATAGCTATATAAGGGAGTGGTTCTTATAGAGTGATGAAAGAAAGAGAAAAAGAAAGGTTACATATTTTCGGATTATCGAATGTTTGCGATTTTTTTATTTTTCGTTCTTTTAAGAACCCAGAGATACAACTCTGAGGCGGTGATAGAGAACATGAAAGGAACAGTAAAATGGTTCAATGATATGAAAGGATTCGGATTTCTAACCGGTGAAGATGGTAAAGAGACCTATGTCCATCAAACTGCGATACCAGCCGGGGTCAGTCTTCATGAAGGAGACTCGGTAGAATACCAAATTGAAGAAACAGACCGAGGAACACGCGCAACAAACCTCAAGGTGCTATAAAAAATCAAAACACCGTCTTGAGAAAGATAAAAGAAATAATTCATTTGGGCGGAGGTGATGAAATATTAACGAAATAACCCAAAAACTCCAAGAACTTACAAAATCGCGAAAGAACAAAAAATTGATCTACAAACAAACCAACCAGAAGAGAGCAGATTTTTTTGTAGCTGATCTTGTACTCAAATAGATACTCTCACAAAAGCGAAGTAAAGGGTACCCTGCAGATAGCACCTTCGAACACTCCTTCCCTTTTTTTTCTTTTAATTTGAACAAAACAGCACTAGTACAGCAGAAAACCGTGGTTTATTAAAAAAAAAACGAACCAAACAGTTATTGTCTTTCCTTATTTTTTTTTTTTTAATAAGCAGAGACGAGGAAAGAATTTATGAAAACAGAACGCGTAGGTAAAAAATCTACGTCTTGGGCGTTGGGAACCCCTACCCTATGCGTTCCTCCGAAGAGTTAATATGAAGAAGACAGATAATGCACTGTGGTGGTGAAGACACATGCAACTTTCTGATCTTATCCCGCAATCTGTAACTGATGTTGGAGCGATCCTCTTCTGGGTCATCCTGATCATCCTGATCATCGTCGTGGTCGGGTTCTACTACTACGCAAAACGGATGAAGAAGAAACTCGCACAGATACAACAAGATATGGCCACGAAGCTGGACACGGTGAAAAAATCAAAGGAAAAAACCATGCAAGACCTCACCGAGGTCAAAAGCAAGGTTGACAAGATCCTCAAAGAAGATCAAAAGGAATAAGACCCTGGCATTCAGCTAGTGTTTTTTTGAGGCTGCCACTGTCTCCTTCACTCGAAACATGACTATCTTTTTCACCAGGTCATAGGGGAGTGGTTCATTCAACGGGAACTGCACCGAGCCTTTCCCCTGTTTATATGCAGACAACTCTTTCTTGAACGCTGCAACCCCTGAGGGGGTTGGATACAAACCGATATGATGCGCAAACGCGGCGAAATGCACCAGGTTCTTCCCTGCAAGTCGGAACGTTGGCATTTGATACCGCATCGCTTCCTCTGCATCCGGGGCAGCCTGCGAGATCACCTGCCGTACCCGTTGTAATCGATCCTGGGTCTCCTTTGGAAACCCGGCGATGTACGCATCGATCGTCTCCGGTGTTTTTCCCCGCATCATACAATCACTCAGAAATGAATACCATGGTTCCTCTTAATCCTGCTGTTAGGATCTTCTTGTGAAGGAATTTATACTGTTTTCCTGCACTTTTCTGATAAAATACCAGTTTCACATGTTACTTTTTTTAATTTGCACAACAAAACAAGAAGAACCTTCATATCTGACAAGGCACATTAAACAACCCATACGAGGGATAATTCTATGAAGAACATACAAAAGAAAAGATATCAGGCAGCCGTGGTCCTTGTTTTATCAATACTCGTGGTTGGCTCACTTTCAGGCATCAGCGCAGCATTCTCAACGCCGCCAACCAAGTTTTCCAAGACCACCACAACCATCTCCTGTTCTCCTCTGGAACGTGGAGAAGAGGAATTAAAATACTATAACCCGGACGGCCTTGTCAACGTCATCGGCATCGAGGACGTCGAAGTCCCGTTCAAATGGCAATCCGCAATCAGACTGACCGCAACCGAGTTAGGACCGTATTCTGATTGGACGCTTACCAAGGTCAACGCCGGGTACAGCGCGGACAACGGTCAACTGGAATGTGACGCAACCGTCATCATCTACGACAAAGGCAACGCAACCCACCCCGGGCCAGTGATCGTCAATGATACCACCTACCATTTCGATGCATCCGGTGTAGCAACCATCCCACTCATCACTCCGGTCCCACTGGAGACCTATGAGGAACTCTGGGTCTCGATCGAATGGGAACAAACCGAGCCAAACGGGTTCATTGCACTCATGGATGAAGGCCCAGCGGTGGATGGAAAAGGCGACTGGGGTTTTGACGGAAGCTGGTCAGAGCTGCAGATCTACGGGTTAGACTATAACTGGGCTATCGGAGCCATCGTCGAAGGCGAAGGAAACACGGAACTTTCCATCCTTAACATCCAAGGACCCCTAGGGATAAAAGCCGAAGTCAAAAACATCGGAGAAGCACCCGCAGAGAACATCGACTGGTCGATCCTTGTCACCGGGGGCATCCTGAAAAAGGTCGATAAAACAGCACAAGGAACAGTCGCAGAACTTGCCGTCGATGCAACCGAGGCGATCAACCTGGGGATGTTTTTTGGGCTAGGCAAGATACAAATAACGATCAGCGCACAGGCAGACAACGCAGTCGCAGTCAGCGTCACAAACTCAGCATTCCTCCTGGG
>CAZLDE010000143.1:0-382 GCA_964558215.1 uncultured Thermoplasmatales archaeon | reverse complement strand
CCATTGGGCTTTCCTGAGTTTTTTTGAGAATCGAAACAGGTTCATCCATCCGAGTTTCTTCTCATGGTCATCAAAGATAGTCCATTCATCAAGGAACCGGATCCCCGCGCCCCATGCTTCCAGATCCCGCCCGTCTTTGATGCCGAACTGCATGGTCACATCCGGACCAAGATGATGGTCCCGCTGGAACTTCTTCCTCCACCGTTCCTTTTGTAACGTTTTGATGACGAAGCTGTTCTCCACCTCACTGACCAGCTCGCAGCCAGGGAATCGACGCTGCAGCTCAAGAATCAAGTCTTTTACTCCGAATTCTGGTAAGTACATCAGCAAGCCCTCAGCGACGAGGAGCACTTGCGTTTGTGCTGACGCAACCTGGTCCATC
>CAZLDE010000142.1:0-4675 GCA_964558215.1 uncultured Thermoplasmatales archaeon | reverse complement strand
TAAATAGAATCAGCAGTTTGTAAGAGATACAGATTTCATTGAAATCCTGAAAAGAGGCAAAAACTTCTTTTATCAGTATCTGTTACCCCCTCATGATTTTCCTATAAAAAAGAGGTTGATTGACATGGAAATAACATTATATGCAAATCGGTTCAAACATGTTCGATATACGTTTTTTAAATGGAGATATAACCTCGAGGTGTACAACAAGGTCATCCTTGCCGTCGGCTTTGCCTGTATCACGGCATTGCTTGCCCAAGTACGGTTTTATACTCCTTGGTCTCCTGTTCCATTGACTGGGCAGACGTTTGCTGTGCTTCTCAGCGCAATTCTGCTTGGAAAATGGTGGGGCGGCATCAGCCAAGGTATTTACCTTGGAGTAGGTCTTGCAGGGGTGCCATGGTTTGCAGGTATGAATAGTGGGTTTGCGTATCTTGCTGGTCCGACCGGTGGATATCTCATTGGATTCGTCTTAGCTGCGTTCTTCCTGGGATATTGCGTTGATAACTATGTTCGGTCACGGAAATATTGGACGATGTTTGCGTTAATGATGCTAGCCAATTTCGGCATTGTCTTTGGTCTGGGCTTGTTGCAGCTCTACGGCTGGTTATCTTTAAGCGGTGCCTCGGTTGATCTTTGGGGTCTGTTGCTGATGGGGTTGATTCCGTTTCTTATCGGTGACACGATAAAGATAGCGGTCGCAGCAGGGATCGCAGGAAGCATCACACCGAAACAATCATATGCACATGAGGTCGATGCGGTTCAATAAAAGAAAAATCGACTTTTTTTTTTATTTTACTTTTGTCAGAAAGATGGTGTGGTTCTTCATCACCACCCATTTCAGTTTATCCCCGTCTTTGAGGTTAAAAAGTTCTGTTACTTCTGAGGGAACGGTAATGCGTCTGCGTGATCCGCGTATGGTGATTGCTGTTTCTCGTATGCATTTGACGTTTTCCAATTCGACTTTCATGATACCTCACTTCTTTTAATGTGTCTTATAATATACGTTAGCAACCTTGTAATCAACTGATTTCTCCGCTGAGATATGCTTTTGTCTCAGGATTTTTTGGATTGCTGAAAAACTCATCAGCGGGACCCTGTTCGATGACTATGCCAAAGTACATAAAGATAACATAATCAGCTACTCGTTTTGCTTGACGAAGCGTATGTGTCACTAGGATAACGGTGTATTCCTTCTTTAGTTCTAACAGCAGGTTTTCTATCTGTTTAGCAGCAAGGGGATCCAGTGCTGAGGTTGGTTCGTCACAGAGGACGACTTCTGGTTTTACCGCGATTGCTCTAGCGAGACAGAGGCGCTGTTGCTGACCGACGGAAAGACCTGCTGCAGGTTCATGGAGACGACCTTTGACCTCATTCCAGAGACCGACTTCGGTCAAGCAATACTCGATGATTTTATTTAATTCCGCTCCTTTTTTCTGATGATGAATCCGTAGGCCGTATGCGACGTTTTCATAAATCGACATGGGGAGGGGATAGGGTTTTTGAGAGAGTAATCCCATCTTTTTTCTGATATCTGGGACATTCAAGCGTGGACCTAGAATGTTGACTCCATCCACCATGATTTCCCCCGATATCGTGACATCCTCTCGGAGATCAAGCAGTCTGTTAAAGGATTTCAGCAGGGTAGTCTTTCCACATCCGGAGGGGCCTATGATTGCAGTTAATTGTTTTGAGGGTATTTTTATATTAACATCTTTAATGACGTTGTTTTTATTATACGTCACGCTTAGGTTTCTTGTTTCGATCTGAAATTCAGATGGCATCATATTCTCATTCCTCTACCATTAGGGTATGATATGTTTTGTGAATCTTTTTGACAATATCCTTGAAAGGATACTGATGACAAGGACGATAAGCAGAAGTATAAATGCTGAGGCAAAGGCTTTTGGTTGACCGGACGGAAGGGAGTACATATTAAAGATCATCGTGGGTAATGCTGCTGTCGAATCAAACAACGAGGTGGGGATCCGATTGGTAAATCCAGCGGTGAATAGAATGGAGGCGGCATCACCGATCCCTCGCCCCAATCCAAGTAATATACCAGCAAGGATACCGGGAAACGCTTGTCTCCGTATGACTTTAAATGCGGTTTCGAATTTTGTCGATCCCAGAGAGTAGGCTCCTTCCTTCAGGCCGATTGGCACCATTTTGATTGCTTCGTCCATGTATCTGGTGATGATAGGGATTTGGAGCAATGTCAAGGCGATTATTCCTACCACCAGCGACGATCCCATTCCAAGGTAGATCATGATTACTAGGCAGAAAATCCCATAGACGATGGAAGGAATCCCCCAGAGCACATCAAGGGTGAATCTGATGAAACCGGAAATCCATGCGTGCGTGAATTCTTTTTGAAGGTAGAGTGCTATTCCAAGGCTGATGATGCATGCTATCCCTGTTGCAGGGAGCGCTAGAAGAAGAGATCCGACGATCGCGTTCAGAATACCGCCTCCAAGAGCATTGCTTGGGTCGGGTGTCTGGGTTATCATTTCAATGCTCAATGAGGATGCACCATGATAGATAACAAGACCAAAGATTACTAACAGGCTACCGACGACAACGCAGACGGAGAGAATCATGAGTATTTTGAAGAATTTTTCTTCAAGATTTCGTCTGTTCATGTGTTCCACCTTTTCCTTGCCCGACGTAATACGAGGACACCGAGGAAATTGAAGAGGAAGACAACGAAAAAGAGGATTAAAGCGACCAGCATCAGGGCAGACTCGTACAAAGGAATGGACATAAGCTCACCATACTTCGAGGCGATCAACGATGCCAGTGTTTCTCCCGGGGAAAATATGGATGAGGGGATACGTGGTATGCCACCGACGACCATGTTGACTGCGATTGTTTCACCAAATGCTCGTCCGAACCCAAGCAATATCGCGGCGAATATGTTCGGTCCTGAGGCACGAAACACAACTTTTTTTACCGTCTCCCATTTTGTTGCTCCGATAGACAGGGATGCTTCTTTTAAGGCAAGGGGGATAGCACTAAATGATTCGACGCAGAGGGAGATGATGATGGGAAAGACCATGATTGCTAAGGTTATCGCAGCGGTGAATATGCACAAGCCGGTGCTTTGGATACCAAAGAAAGGAGCAATCACATTTTTCACAAGTGGTACAAGAAGGAGAAATGAGCAGAGTCCATAGACAACAGAGGGGACGCCAGCAAGTACGTCTAGGAAAGGACGGAGAATCCTGCGAATTTTCCCAGGAGCGTACTCCGCGATGTAGATAGCAGTCAAAAGGGAAATCGGAATAGCTATGAGCAACGCAATCCCTGTGACCAGCATCGTTCCGATAATGATGGCTGCAAGACCAAAATTATTAATATCGGGGTTCCAGTTTGGCGAGAACAGGATATCAACCAGAGAACTGCTTTCTAGGACTAATGAGGACTTAAACAAAAGAAGAATGATGATTGAGAAAAACAAGGAAGAAATAAAAAGCGTTGCAAGAAGCATGAGTTTTGTGCCAAGCAAATCACGCCATTTTCTTAGTTTCATGCTTTCTGAACTTCCTCTTTATTTTTTTTTCATGAAAATCGATACCGGTTATCTGATTTCAGGTCGTGTTCCACTTTCAAGATATTGGAGCTGTGCTTCAATGGTCGACTCTAATAAGGGGACGTATCCTGTATCCAAAACGTACTGTTGTCCCTCGACGAGAATCCAGTGGACGAAATCTTTTACGATTCCTGTGAAATTTTTAGAGGTCACAAGGTGCAGAGGACGTGCTGGTGGGGAGGGATAGATGTCGTTATTGATGCCAGTAACGATAGCAGAACGATTCGCGTAGACTTGTTCATCGGCATCTAATGTTCCGTTTTCATTCAAATCGATAGGGATGGGGAGTATCCCGTCTGCTGGAACCATCGTACCATCTTGGAGCGCTTTTGTATACACATATGCGATGTTATTGAAACCGATTCCATATTGTTCACGTTGAATGGTGGCAGCAAGGGTGTTATCGCCGTTCACTGCTGAAATTCTGTCTAAATCGACCTCAGATCCAAGGTCATTTTGTTTATAATCCCCTAGGTATGCTGCCCATGTTTCCGCTGCACCACAGGAATCAGATCGTGTGTACACGATGATGTTTTGTGTTATAGTTTCATCTCCTATGAGCTGACCCCAGGTCTTGATGGTCCCTGTGATGAAGATGCCTTTGAATTGTTCACGAGTCACACCTTTTGAAAGGATGGTGTCAATGACGGGATTGTCTGCATTTATCGTAGCAACCACTGCGTCTTTTACCACCGATACCCAAAAAGCTCCCTGATCGATTTCAGATTGATGAATCTCCCGGGATACCATCCCGATATCACAGAGTTTGTTTAATGCGTCTGCCATCCCGGCTCCTGCGCCGTTTGCATTGACGTCGATGTTGATTTCCGGATGTATTTTGTTGTATTCTGATACCCATTTTTCCATCATGGGGGTGAGTGCAAAGGCTCCCTCTATCTTAATTGTGTTTTTTTGTTGAGTGGTGCATCCAGAGAATGCAGCTATCACAAAGATAATCATGATGAGTGATACTGCTACTAGCGTTACATGTCTTGGTTGATGTTTTTTTATACGACTAACCTCGTACCATATTTTTTTAATGCTAAGCTTTGACTTACCACAATGTTAGTTATAGATATCATC
>CAZLDE010000141.1:0-4676 GCA_964558215.1 uncultured Thermoplasmatales archaeon | reverse complement strand
ATGCGAACCAGTTCTTATTCTTTGAGACAAACCGGTAGTGTCTTTTACAAGCAGCGATTATTCCAATGAGGTTCAGAAGAATGTCGCTATCCCTTTTTGGTAGGATTTCCCTTTTGAGTTACAGAAGGTTAACAAGACCGAATGAACTATCAACTCAACCTACATTATATTTATCTTCTCGTATCGCTGTCCATCCAAAGATTATTAATATCCTCCACTTTATAAATATGGATGATGAAAGTATTGGCTGCACTGTCCCTTGGTTTTTTCCTTCTTATGTCTACGGTTACCCTGACAGCGATGGAACCGGAGATAACTTTTCTACCCTCATCAGGACTCTGGACAAACCAATGCATACGAACATCTTTGGCAGATGCTGTGGTCGTCTCTGAAACCGACCCCTATTACAGCATCATCAGCACCAGTACTGCCTGTTGGTATGACTCTAAGACGAATTCCACAGGGCTTCTTCCTTTGTTTATCCCGACTGATGGCCATCTCACCAGTGCCCAAGAGCGGTTTCTTAAGACGTTCTTTGACTCAACAGACCCTCTGCTTTTGGTGCTTGGAGAACATTTTGAGACGTCCTATGAATCAATAGAAATCCTAGGGTCTGCACCTTCGGTTGCAATTTTCCTGGCGACCTCGGTGTTTACCACTGCACCAGATGTCCTAATCATCCCGTACGGTACTCCGAGTGCATATCAGCATAGTCTCCTTGCTGCCCCGCTCGCCAGTTACCTGAACATGCCCGTCCTTATCTTTGACGATAACCAAATGGAACTTCAAACCACCTGTACACAGCTTGGGACAACCCATGCGTATGTTGTTGGAGACAGTACGCTTTCTCTTGAAAATGTCATAATAACCGTCCTCAACAACGAATCCATGATTACCGATACGATTTTAACCGTGATCCATGATCAGTTCGGTTCAATCAATTATCTAGCGATGACGAACCCTACGGATGTTGTCCCCCCTGATGTTCTCAACGTCTCCCAGATACAAATCTCCGACCATATCATCAATAAAAAAATCATCGTTCTTGGCAAAGAATACGATCTTGTTGGCAATGATACCAGAAATTATACGATATGTATTCCTGATGATCTGATTCGCATCCAGTTTTTTGGGAAAATCGTTCAGGACCATGGTTCCTTGCTTAGGGGTTATTCTCCTGTCGTTCCTCTTCTTTTCATGACCCTAACTAATGCTAAGGGTCAGATTGTTGCGTATGCAAACAGCATGGGCTATGATATCGGGAAAACCTCTGTTGAGACCCTTAGCTGCGACGCAGCAGGCCCCTACACTCTCCAGATAAAGGTGTACCATGGGCTGAAGGGTGGTTTTTTTATCCAGCGGGGTTTTTCATTCGTCGATGCCGATGTTACGATACAAGTAACCCTATCTACACTTCGTTCTCCTCATCTTCCGGTCATCCCAAGCCTCTCCTGTCTTGCCCCCTATCTTACGGCAGCTCATGGCGGGCTTCTCATCGCAAATGCGTCCTGGGAGCTTACCGATGAATCATATGCAACAGCTGCTCATGGTTCCGCTACCGGCCCCTGGTATAATGAATCGTTGCATCCCTTTACCAATGCGAAGGTCAACGCAACTGTATTGCAGTTACAACATATGTTAGAAACACTTGATGCCCATGGTCTCCTCAATGGATATCTCAATGGACCAGCCTGGCTTGCAGTCCTTGCCGATACGACGATGATTCCGATGTACTACTATGGTCCTTCTCAAGAGGATATCCCTGACCGGGGATTGCCATCGGATAACCCGTATACGCTGAACCAGAGTCTCTCGGTTGGACGTCTCATCAGCTGGGATGTGCAGGATGTGAGTGTGTTAATCGCTCGGACGTTCTTCTATGAGACGCTCTGTGGAGAACCAGAAGCGCCAGATGATTGGCAGAACCGGTTCCATTTTATGTTTGGGGAAGGATATAGTGAAACTGGGGGGATTTTCCATCAAATCCCGTATGCGAAAGAAATCAGGGAGTATGGATTTACGTCAAAAGTCTATGGAGACTTTCGCAACAGTCGGCAAATCGCAGAGCGGTTTCATATCTTTTCTGGTGCGAATTATCTAGAATATCTGGGTCATGGAGATTGGTTTTGGTTTCCTGCATCACTTTATGGGTTGGACAGCTATTCAAAGGCATTTGATGTCGCCCATGTGAAAAACTGGGTATATGACAAACCAAGTATCTTCCTTTCCTCCGCCTGTTTGATGGGGCGGACCGATGGTCTTCCCCCGCAGATGAACATTGGTCTTGCCATGCTTCATGCTGGTTGTAATGGTTTTGTCGGGGCGACAAGAGAAACCGGCCAGGAATCTGGGCTGACGGTTCTGGAAAATCATTTGATTGTGGATGACTGGAGCATCGGTGAAGCGTTACGCGGAGAAAAACAGATTGATACAGAGCCACCGACGTTCTATGTTCGGATGTTGTATGGTGATCCAGCCTTTAATCCGTATGAGCCGATGAATGGTTTTTCCAGTCAAGGACGGCCTCGGTTTCGTTAGGGCTGAGAAATACTATTGAAGAATGTAAGGAAAGGTGGACGTAAAATTGAGAAAGTTATTTTTTTTTAGCTGGTGAGGAGAGGAGGAAAGATGGTTAAAAAAACGATACTCCCTCATATTTTACGCCCCTAATTAACAATTGTTAACCGTTGTTTATATCACTTTCGGTTTTATACGCCATTTCCCTCAGAAAAACACCGTTTTCACTATAAATTCGCAAGGTCCGATGCAGCCGATGAGAAACACATATTTGGTTATCGACTGTCAAAACAACAAAGGAAAAACACCTAGCTAAGACTACTTTTTTTCTCGTCAATCAAATAAAAAAATTTTTTCTTACTGAGGGGCACCTTGGATTTTTTCGACGATGCGTAAGGAGGTGGTGATCGGAACTGACGGTCGGAGCATCGCAGACACAGGACAGTATTTCTGTTGTGAAAGCTCTACTGCTCGTGCAAGGTGCTGTTGATTCAGATCCTTGCCCGCAAAGATAAACTCGAGATGGATCTTGGTAAAAACCTTCGGGTAATCCTCTGCTCGTTCGGCAGTGATATGAATCTCCAATCCATCGAGTGCAACCTTTTTCTTTTGTAAAATCGTGACAACATCACAGCCGGTACAACCCCCCAAAGCTAGGAGCACAAGCTCCATTGGGTGGGTCGCCGCATCGGAACCTGCATGGTCTTTTCTATTGTCAACTGGCACCCAGTGGTTGCTGTCTGCTTTGCCGATAAATGAACAGCCGTCGATTTGTCTTACTATTGCCTTCATATCGTCTCACCCTTGGGGCATGTATCGGATTTCACCGCTTTAAATCATCTCATCGCCACAGGTGACTATTTAACAACAGCCATCATTTCTTTTTTCATGTATCTATACCTCCAGCTCCTCGCTGTGTTTGTCATTATACCGAATGTTTTTCTTCTCTATCTTAATCGGAAAAAGATCCATCTCCAATCACTGTGCATCGCGTTGTTGGTGTGTTTCGTCATCGCAGTTGTCTGGGATCAACTCTCTGTCAGATTAGGACTCTGGAGTTTTTCAGAAAATGAAATCATAGGAAATGTGTTCGGATTACCTGTGGAGGAGTATTTGTTTTTCTTCTTTGTCCCGCTTCTCTGCATCAATGTGTATGTGCTCATCGGAGGATTTTTCAGCAGAACTACAAAAAGCGATGTGAACAAGAAGGATTGACGAGAAGCTCTATAATTTTTTTTCCTTGCTTCATAACGTGTCAAAAGAGAGTTATAGGAAGTTAATTGTTGATGAGGATTTGGGAGGAAAGAATAAAAAAGATACGCTCATCAACAATTACACCTCTCTAGCTTAACAATTGTTAATACCCTATATAAATGTTTCGATTCCAGGAGAAACAAGCTCTCACACGGGGAGAAAAACGACGAACCAACAGGAGAAACCAAATGCTCAAACACGGAAAAGTAATGATCTCTCCCAGCTGCTGATCCACCAAAAGACTCCCACGCTCATCCCTCGGTCATCTTTCCTGTACAGCCAATTTTTGTTTCGTCTCTTTTGCAAGGGACAACATAAATTCAAGAGGAAATAGCAACGCAGGCATTCCTCCATACATATTTAAATCTTCAAATTATTATTTATTTGTGAATGGTCACTATCGATAATAACAAAGGTTTGAAATATTTCTTGTTCGGGAGTCTGTATTTTTCAGAAGGACTCATGATCGCGATAACGACTGTTGCCACCGCTCTGTACCTCAGAGAACAAGCAGTCCCCATCCCGATTACCACCCTTATCGTCGGCATCGTCAACATCCCCTGGATGCTTAAATTCGTCTGGGGTCCCGTCGTTGACCATTTCAAAAAATTCGGAAGAAAGACCTTCATCATACTAGGAGGCATACTGTCTGTTTCTTCCATGTTTCTGGTCTCATTCGTTGACCCAAGCAGCTCGCTAGTGCCTTTTACAGTTTTGATCTTCCTAAGTCACGTCGGCATCGGGTTCATCGACGTCTCCACCGATGCCTGGGCCGTGGATGTCTCAACACAAAATGACCGGGGGAAAATCAATGGCTCGATGTATGCAGGCCAATACGGCGCCTGGGCGATCGGTGCCGCTCTCTTCCCTTTCATCGGCTCCCAATTTGGGTACCACTCTGTCTA
>CAZLDE010000140.1:0-4788 GCA_964558215.1 uncultured Thermoplasmatales archaeon | reverse complement strand
GCTCAGAAGAATAGTACCTATAATTATCTGTTGTATTCTTTTTATCCCTGGTTGTATCTGTGCATCCGCAGGAGAACCTGAGACAACCTTAACTCTTCATGTGCTCGGGGGGCTTCTGTTTCCGGGACTGTTTGATGTTCTGACGTGTATGACCATCAACATGGGGAATGGCTCTGCCTACAATGTCACGTCTACCGTGTCGATTACTGGTGGGCTGAGAGGGGATATCAATTATTCTGACACCATGAGCTCTGATGAGGTTCCATCACAGTATGGTATTACCTTCTCCGTGGTTGGTTTACAGGGTTTTGGGCCACTCACGATTCAAATGACGGCAAGTGCCTCAAATGCACAGACCGTTAGCAAATCAGTGATTGCTTTTCAATTTGGTCGTTTCACCTGGGTTCCCTTTTCATGGTGTACTCCCCCTGCTTTTCAGCCATGAGTTCTTGGTTTTCGTGTGCTACAAGGCTTTATATAATGTGATTCACTTATTATCTATATAGGGGATAAACCAATATGAAGAAGAGCAAAATCAGTTGTCTAATCGTCTGTATGCTGATGATCGTGACTGTTTTTCCCGGGGTTGGTTTCATGGTCAGGACCGGGGAGACAAAGAATTTGATTGTCACTGGACCGTTGAATCAACCACCAGGACCAGGCTATGCGCCCACACCGTCACCTGAGACACTGCTGGATTGGTCAATCGCAGGGCAACATCCTGAGAAAAATGCTGCAACAATGGATGATATTGTCATCAGCATTATCGAGCAGGTTGATGAATCCATTTTCTTAAGCTATGAGGAGAATCTGACAGCTAATGGACCGCGACCAACGGGGAGTGCCTCCTGTATCGCCGCAGCGGAGTACCTGTATGAGGAGTTCCAGAACATGGGTCTTGCGGTGCGATACCATCATTGGAGCAATGGCGGGTATTCCTCTGATAATGTGGAAGCGACATTGAATGGGACTGATGAAACAAGCGATGAAATTTACATTATCTGCGCCCATTATGATACGGTGTCGGTGAGTCCCGGGGCAGATGATGATACCTCAGGGACCGCCGCGGTGTTGATCGCTGCGGCAATCATGAGCCAGTATCAGTTCAACCATACCATCAAATTCGTGGCATTCTCTGGGGAAGAACAAGGGATGCTCGGTAGTGAGGTGTATGCTGATGACGCAGCTAATCAAGGATGGAACATCATCGGTGTGTTGAACTGTGATATGATCAGTTATGCAGTGACATCAAATGACGGGAACCATCTTATCGTGTTTGAAAATAGCGCCTCAGAATGGCTCTACACCTATACGGTCGGGGTCAATACAGAGTATAGTGAATATATCCAACTCACGCTTCATCATGGGGGAAGCACCTGGGGCAGTGATCATTGGTATTTCTGGCAGAATGGATATTCTGCGTTGTTCTATTTTGAATACACGGAGACTCCGTATTACCACACCTCCCAGGATACGATGGAACATATTAATGCGACCTATGCCGTAAAAAACATGAAGCTTCTCTTTGCGACTCTCGCTGAGCTTGCTGGGGCAGGGCTGCCAAGTCATCCTCCAGAGCAGCCCGTGCTCACGGGACCGGATTCCGGGATCGTCAATGAACTCTGCGTCTTCAGTGCAGTGACGACCGATCCTGATGGAGATGATCTCTACTATCTGTTCGACTGGGGTGATGGTCATGATTCCGGATGGCTTGGACCGTTTACCTCTGGTGATACCGCCACTGAATCGTATGCTTGGGATGCTTCAGGATCGTATGATATTACCGTGGTAGCAAAGGATGAATATGGTGTCCTCAGTGGGATGTCACCTGCGCATTCGATCATAATTGATCCCATAGTCCAGATCGGGACAATCACTGGTGGGTTATTCAAGATGAAAGTCGTCATTATGAACATGGGGTCTACTGATGAAACGAATGTGCCCTGGTGGATTAATTTATCAGGTGGCTTCATTCCTCTTGGGAAAACAACCAAAGGAACGATTCCTACGATTCCTGCGGGAGGCTCAGTAACGATTTCCTCAGGGATGATTCTTGGGTTCGGAAAAACTGTCGTCACCGTCACCACCGAGGCGGCGACAAAATCGCAGGAAGCGATGGTGCTTCTCTTCTTCATCAGCACATCGTAGAAGACCAGAGACGTAAGAGAGACCTGGAGGGATACCGGTTTCTTCTTCCTTTTTTTTTTGTGAATAATTACATGGAAAAAATAGGAGGATGTGTTGTGCTTGCTGCCGTCTTTAAATGTTTTATGAAAGTCGTAGGTGGTGAGTCTATTCTGATCGACGGTTTTGAAGTGCTTGGATCAATCCGATCCGTTCAATGGTTGGGGTGCCGATGAAGGTGAACGAGCCGATAGCAAGTTTATGGGACAAGCCAAGTTTTGTCAGTGTGATTGGTCCGATGAGCCTGCCACCGGTGCAGTGTTTGAAGTTGATGTTGCCTCTGCCTTTCTGGAACAGACCTGTGGTTTTATAGTAGGCTTTCAGAGCGAAGAAGGAGACGCTGAAGGGGGATTCTTGGATGTTGTAGAACACGCCGACGACCGTTGTATGCAGGATCAATCTTGAGGCAAAGGATGCACCGATAATCAGCCAGGGGAGGAGATGGAACCTCCATTTGGTGATGTTGATCTCATCAGAGGCGGTTCTGCCTTCTGTGTCGGTGACGATGACTTTGATGGTCCGGGAAAGTGACATGTTGTTGAATTGAATGATTGGTTTCCAGTTCCATTCATAGGGGGTTGTGTTGTCGTTGCCAAGGAGGTTTCCGTCCGCGTAAAACTCTACTGTTTCAATGGGGGTGTCAGAGGTGACCTCTGCGGTGATCGTGATAGGTCCGTAGACGACCGTGTTTCGGGGCAGGGTGATGCTTTGTTCTATGTCGTTGAAGTAGAATCTGTTTTTGAGTGGTTTGGTGATGGTGATGCTGAGTTGTGGTTCTTTTGTTGTGGTGAAGGTGTACCATTTTCTGGTAAATAGTCCACTACCTGTGGGGTCTGTTGCGTTGACCCAGATGGTGTAGGTGGTGTTGGAGGTGAGTCCGGTGAGTGTGAGTGTTTTGGTTCCGTTTGTTGCGTTGGTCATGCTGTTTGTTTGTCCGTTGCTGCACTGGATAGACCAGGTGAAAAGATCTGCTTCTGGGTCGTTGATGGGGATGCTCCAGGTGAGATTCACCGGGGTGTCTGTTGAAGCGTTTGCTGGGGATGGTGTGCCAAACACGGGTGGGTTGTTCTCTGGTTCCTGCTGTGTGGTGAAGTGGTACCATGCGCGGGTATACAGTCCACTGCCAACGGGGTCTGTTGCGTTGACCCAGACGGTGTACGAGGTATTAACGGCTAGTCCGGAGAGCACAAGGGTTTTGGTTCCGTTTGTTGCGTTGGTCATGCTGTTTGTTTGTCCGTTGTTGCAGTGGATCGTCCAGCTGAAGAGGTCTCCTTCGGGGTCGTTGATGGGGATGCTCCATGTCAGGTCCAGAGGAATCGAGGTTGATCCGTTGATTGGAGTTGGTGTTCCGAAGATTGGTGGGAAGTTCTCTGCTGTTGGTGCTTGTTCTTGGCTGCTGATGGTGTAGAAACCAGCCGGGTCTTTTTGGTTGGTGTAACTGGTGGATATCCAGCTGCTGTTCCTGGCGACTGTCGAGAGGCGGACCTCGTCGAGTCGTACATCGGTCATGGGGTACGTGCTTCCTTCGTTGCCGAGGTAGTCGTTTCCCAGTCCGAGGTGAGGATAACAATTTGTAATCGTAGGCCAGCCTGATCCGCAGCCGATCCTGGTTCCATTCAGGTAGAGTCGGGCGGTGCCGTTGGTGAGGGTGGCGGAAAGATGGAACCAGCAGCCGACTGGCGTGTCGCCTTTCCTGATGAAGGAGGAATGGTTGTTGATGCTGAAATCGATGCCTTGGTTGGCTGATTGGTTGTTCCGGAGATACAGGATCCAGTCGGTGCTTGTTTGTGAGAAGATGCCTTTGCAGGCGATGTAGATGTAGGCGGTGTTGTCGCGGTAGACCCAGGTCTCTATGGTGAGGGCGTTGGGGGTATGGGTGATGTTGTTGATGACGATCTTGTCATTGGAGTTGTATTGTCGCGCTCCGTCTATTTTCCCAGAGTCTGTGGGGGTGGTGCCTGTTGAGAGTCCGTTGTTGTGATGTGCGGTGGAGTCATAGAGTATGTCGGTGGTTTCGTTGAGGTGTTGGACCATGATATAGGTGTCATCCCAGGTGCCCTGGATGTTTTGTTGGGACGGACATGTGGGGTTTCCGTAGTACATCCAGAGTTTTGTATCAGATGTGTTACTAATTCTGGTGAGATTGACCCATGCGGTGAGACTGCCGTTGGTGTAGTGTTCTATCTCGTGGTTGAGGTGTGTGATGTTGTCATTGTAGTTGACGAACGCGATATCGTTTCCATTTGGTTGTGCATGGGCTGCGAGGTCGGTGTCTGTTAATTGTAGGAGGACTGGGAAGTTGAGTAGCGTCCCTGAGATTTTTGTTGCGTTGATGGTGAGGAGTTTGCGGTAGTTCCATTCGAGGTTCCACCAGGAATCTCCTGGTTCTGAGAGGACCGGTGGTGCCACCGTTGCGAGTATCAGGATGCTGATAAGAGAGGTAGCAAGTAGTTTGTGTAGGTATCGTCTCTTTTTGTTCAGGTGTTTTGTAGGTGAGGTTCTAAAAGACATTTTTGTTCTTTTCTCCCGTTCGTTTTTTTTTTTTACAGTATCATATTTATATTAACTTGACATTGTCACATTACAACAAACCAAGAGAGTAAA
>CAZLDE010000139.1:0-4827 GCA_964558215.1 uncultured Thermoplasmatales archaeon | reverse complement strand
TTCCATGAGACCTATGAAGAAAATTACAGCGATGCAACAGGATACTATCATGTCACCAACATACCACTCTGTTATTGTATGAAGAACGCGACGTGTTCAAAGCCCGGGTATCAAAGCCAATGGGTTCTTCTTAGCATCAGTGAGAATACGACCTATGATTTCATCCTCACGCAACTTGGTCCAGACCCGTACCCGGAGTTCAATGGAACCATGGGAACGAATGGGTGGTATATCAGTTGTGTGAACGTCACGTTTGTCAATATCGAAAATGTCGACGTTCTTTTTTATCGATTGGACGATGGACAATGGGTCCAATATACAGACATATTTATGATTTGTGAGAGCGGAGGGCATCAACTTTCTTGGTATTGGATGACTCAGGGGAATGAATCAGACACACAAACATGTAATCTGAAGATTGACCGGGGTCTTCCGACGATTGAACTCTCATATCAGAGAATAAGCATCAATAAAGTTTTGATCACCGCTACAGCAGCTGATGAGCACAGCGGAATCGTTCGGGTCGAGTTCTTCCTTGATGATGATCATCATCACGTCTGTTATTTGGAACCGTATGATTTCCTTTTAAAAGGGATAGGGAATCATGTTGTCAAAGCAATCGCCTATGACGGTGCAGGGAATTTTATGGAAAATTCGATTACTACTCCCTGTCATTCGCAGGGGTATTTTCCCTTCCACAGGCTTTTTTTCCTTCGGTTCCTGTTCTCATTTTTTTATTGATTCCAACACGCGAATTCATCTGTTATATTCAACAAGAAAAAAACAGAGTTTTCCAGTAGCTTTAATGGACGTCTCCCTTGTCTAATTACATTAAAAAACCATTCTTGTACCATACCCTACTCTGAGGAACGAAGAGGACAAACACAAAGTCTATTTCTTTGACTGAAAATTATATAAACACTCCTTATTTACGATATCAGGGGGTATTTATGAAAAAGAAATTCAGCATCCTCTCCTGCATCCTGCTTATCTTTCTTTTGACCTTTGCTTCGGTTGCATCATCAAAACCCGGAATCAGCGTCGAACCCAGGCAAGGTCATATACCTGATTATGATCCACTCGTCGATGTCAACATCACCATTGATATTGTTGCAATCCGGGCATTAGACAAGATTGACCTTCGTTCCGATCCTGATTTTTTTGTAAAAATCTTCATCAATGATGCTGAGTTCACAAGCCAGACCTGGGATGATACCTGTTATCTGTATGATTGTTACAGCGTTACCAGCGACGTACCTGATGAAGAAAAAGATGTCGAGGTCATCATCCAACTCTGGGATGCGAATGATGATGGGGACATCCTCTGCGACATCAGCAAATATCAGAATAGAAACGGCTCAGGTCTTGATGTTCAAGTAACTTATGATATCAGTACAGGCCGATGGAGTGGGGATAACACTCATGTCGGGGATGTCACCGGATATGGTCGGGTCTGTGGGACTGCTGATGGAAGTATCTATGAAAACGAATATGACTGTGAAGTTTTTTTTACTATTTATCAAAACGATTTTGACGGTGATGGAATCCCCTACTGGATCGAGACAGCTGTCTATGGCACGGACCCAACGATAAATGACACCGGCTCTGATGGTGACTCCGACGGGGTCCCTATCGAATGGGAGCACCGGTTTGGTTTTAACCCCTTGGTCTGGGAGGATCATGCGAATATCGACCCTGATCTGGACAGCTTGAACAACATTGAGGAGTTTCTGACTTTTGATTTTGGTTCAGACCCATTCAGGAAGGATGTATTCCTTGAGATCGATTACATGCAAGAGGCAGACGGTGAAGTTCGATATGTCTCCGATGCTGCTCTGGAGCTTGCAAAAAACCCGTATCACCGCAGAAACATCGTGTTTCATTTTGATACCGGTCAACTCGATGGCGGGGATATCGTACCGTACGACCCACGAAGCGAATTTGAGGAAGTACAAGAGATATGGAACACCTATTTCTTACATAACAACCCCGAGAACTGGAGACGGGGTGTGTTTCACTATCTTATTTTCGTCCATGACCAGACTCCGAAAGGATATGCCTTCAGCGGGGATGTGCCTCCATATTGGGGGTATAATCCTGGGACCAACAGCATTGTGATCGCAAACACGGTCGTCGAGAAGAAATCAAAGCTCCCGTTGAAGACAGCGGATTTTATTGTCGCATGCATGATCGTCCATGAGATGGGGCATAATTTCGGGATTCGGTTCGGTGAACCGTTCGGATGTGATAACCGACTCACCATGTATCCCTGGAAAATCGGGTGGTACATTTGGAGGAACTATCGGAGTACCATGAATTACCGATACACCTATTCCATCCTGGACTACTCAGATGGGTCGCATGGGAAAAGGGATTACGATGACTGGGGGAATATCGATTTAACCTACTTTGAGAGACCATAGGAATCCCCTTTTAAGGAAATACTCATATATCTGTTCGTACCAATATATGGTCGTCGAAAGCATATGAAAATGCATTGGTTATACCAAAAAACCCTCGTCATTTCCTTTCTTGTTTTCCTGTCATGTTGCTCAGGGTGCCTCACCCCCTCAGATAATGATAACAGTGCACAGAAAGATACCCTGGTTCTTGGAGTTCTGTTGAAAGAAACGATATATCCCTTGGGAGTCACGCATGATAATTTCTGGACGATAGTCCCTAATATTTTCAACGGTCTAGTTGAGTTTGATGAAAACTTCCGCATTATCCCTGTCCTAGCTGTCTCATGGAACAACCCGGATAACCTCACCTGGCGGTTCTATCTGCGTCAAGGCGTCCGATTTCATACGGGGGATAGATTTACCGCAGAGGATGTGAAATACTCCTTTGATACCATGTCCAGCAGCTTTGATACGATCATCAGCAATATCACGACTGTCGATGAGTACACCGTTGAACTCAGAACCTATCAACCCTACCCTGATCTTCTTGAACGCCTCGCACATACCGGCATCATCTTTTCTAAGAACGTTGCAGAAAAGGAGGGAGCCGTGTTAATCGGGACAGGACCCTACCGATTGGTTGACTATGAGCTGGATAATTATACGACGCTTGAACGGTTTGATGAGTACTGGGGTGAGAATCCGTACATAAAAACCGCGGTGTTCAGGGCAATTGAGGATGATGACGCACGGTTGGACGCTCTTCTCTCAGGCGCTATTGATATCGCAGATTACAATGTCGATGAACGGTTTGATGAGATACGACAAGAGCAGAACATCACCGTGGTCATCTACCCACCGTTGTCCACCTACCTCATCGGCTTTGATGTGAGACAAAACGGAAGCTATGGGTATCCTGATGGAAAAAACCCGACCGCTGATGTCCGTGTTCGCACAGCCATCTATCAAGCCATCAACATCACTCCATTGATAGAAGGCCCGTTTCAAGGTCTTGCAGAACCCGAGTCTCAGTTATTCACCCTCTATGTGTTCGGCTACGACCCTACAATAGAGCGGTTGCCGTATAACCTCTCCTCCGCAAGACAGCTTCTAGCAGAAGCAGGATACGAACAGGGATTTAATATCACCCTGGACTGTATCACCGAAGGGTATCCGTATAATGCTGAAAACTGTTATCTTATCACCCAGCAGCTTTCATTGGTCGGTATCCATGTCCGGATGAACAATCTCTCAGTCGTTGATTTTAACAGAAAGGTTGTCTCTGAGAGGAATACATCCATGTATCTGGTCGGATGGGGGACGATTTCTGTAGATGGAGGATGGTTCTATGATCTTTTTATCAGATCCATGGGGGAGGATGTCGGTGCATTAAATAGCGGATATTATTCGAATCCAGAGGTTGACCGATTGGGGATTGCTGCATCTCAGCAGATGGACCCCGAAGAACGTTTACGTTTGTTACAACAGGGATTCTGGATTGCCTTGGTCGATGATGTCACGGTTATTCCCTTGTTCTCCCAAGAGTTGTTGATTTTGACTGCAAACGATATCGATTTGACGCCACGGGCGGACCTTCGAATTGTTGTTAAAGACATGAGATTTGATTAAAAGTGTTTCGTTAGTTCTTCTGGAGGATGCTCGGTAACTTCTTCAAAACAAACGAATAATCAGAAGTTTTTTTTCTCGTTCATAAAGAGGCTTTTTTTTTCCATCTGAATATGTTATCTTAAGCTCTCCGATTATGGGTGTGAGTACAGGGGAAACATCAATCCTTGAATCAGCAAAAAAAGGATGTATCCTGTTTTTTCCTTCAGTCAATGAAAGCGGGAATTAGAAACAAATAGGATGAAAGGTCTTGTTGTTTCATAGCATCTAGTTGTCTTTTGATTTCCTTCTGTTGGAGAAGCTGCATAGGGTTGTAGTACTGTTGCTGGCTACCATACTCGTACGAGGTGACCACCTCGCTCATCTTTGAGTTACCTGCCATATCATAGACGATACATTGTGCGGTGTGGATCTTTGATTCGACCAGGAACTCGTAAGGCGCCGTGGTGTCGTTGCCGACGAAGGCGTCATCTGCGTAGAACTGCACTTTTATGACGCCGCTGGTTGCGTCTGTTGCGTCTGCCTCAAGTAACCACTTGGTCTTCAACGTGTTCTGTGCTGTTACGGTGAACGTGGTGATTTCTGGTGCGGTCTTGTCGATCTTGAAGCTGACAGTCTGTTCTTCCTCGACATTTGGTGGTATTGCACAATCGACGGAGTAGAAGTAGACGGTGTGCGGTCCATCGGTGGTGACATTGAATGGCGTTTCGTAGACGGTCCATTCACCGTCATCGACCTTATACATGGTGTAGTTGACGCCCTCAGGCCACTTCCAATCAGTTGCCGATAGGGTCACGGT
>CAZLDE010000138.1:0-4839 GCA_964558215.1 uncultured Thermoplasmatales archaeon | reverse complement strand
TTGGTATTGTTAGCACCAATTCTCGCGAGGAAGTACAAACCACTGACATCTACAAATACTATTATTCTCCCATAGATTTGAAAAGAATTTGTGTTCATGTGACCCATGAACTCTTGAAAGATATTTCGGTTGCTGAAGTTGAGAAGCTAGATGGTGAATATGCGTTTACGAGTGGATTTAAAACCAGAAGTGAGGCAAACACTTTCCTGAACACCGGTGAAATATTACCCTACCTCCATTATTATGATAGCGATGATACGATAAAACAGGTTTCGGCAGATACCAATCCAAAATCAAAAAATTTGGAATGGCTCGTTTCCGTCGAAGATAATGCTGATCTAGGAAACGCTCCCTGGGTCTCTGCGGACAACGGTGAGACCGGAAAAGGACATGCGCTGATTTTTTCGTCAAATAAGGTGGTACAATCAGGGACCGATGAACAAGATGGTATTCAGATGAAAGCCAGTCAAAAACAAGAAGTTGATATCCCTGGGTTGCAGGCGTATTCCTCTGGCATGGGGTGTTTCCGTAATGCCTATAGCCCTGATGGTTCCCCTGATCTTGCTATCCCCTCTGATTTACTGGTCGAGTTCAATGGTGAGTTCTTTACCACAGAGATGAATGGCTATAAGGACATAGAACTCGAAGCGACCTTCTTCCAATCATTGGTGAAATACCGTCCCTTGCTGAATGGAAGTGTTGTTGGTGGTGCACCGGAAGAAAAAAAATACAATCTCACGATATTTACCCATCGAGCAAGATCATTCCCCCTCGGGTCCCTCATTTCAGCAGCCTCTGGGAAAAATTTTTCATACACGTATGCAGAATTGTACCAAAGTGGAAATCTCGTTTCCTCTGGTATCTGTAGTAGAATCTCACTTGCTGGAGGATTGAATCTTGATTTGAAAAATATCAGTCTGCGGAGTATCCTGAAACTCTTTAATTGGCGGGATCTCTCGTTTTTTAAGAAAGTACGATTCCCCCAGCTTGCCCCTGGGACATATGTTGTGAAAATCTATATCAAATCAGGTCAGAAGAGTACTTACGTTGGAGTAAAACCTGTGGTGATTCAGGAGGACACACGAGTTGATGTGTTCTGTTCGAAACAAAAAAAGATCACCGTCAATGTTGTCGATCAAAATAAGAAAAGCGTTTCAAATTGTGATTGTGTGCTCTACATGGAAAATGTCTCCATTGGACATAATATGACAGATATAAACGGGAACAGTATCCTCATGGTTCCAAAAAGCACATACACCCTCAAGCTCTTCTATAAAGGTTTTCCTTTATCTGATAAAAAGATACGTCTCGGAATCCTACCTAAAAAAGAACATTTTGAGGTGCCTCTCTTCGATGTACAATTAATTGTCAAAGACAAATTTGGGCTTCCACCAGGAACCACGATCACCCCAGTAGCAACCAGCGAGGAAATGGAACTACCGACAAAGATCATCCCCGCTGAAATCGAACCTGGTACATATCGTTTCACAAGTCTACCAACAGCACCATATACAATCCAAATTTCCTACAAGACCTTTCTGGATGAAATAACGGTTCATATTCCTGATGCGGGTGATACGATTGAGATGGAATTTTCTCCGATGTTCCAGCTCATGACCACTGCTTATGACTCCCGAGGAAGCAGCCTATCAAATATGGGAATCGAACTTACCAGAGCAGGAAAATCTGTACAAAATACCACTGATACCAATGGGATGGCTTCGTTTTTTATACCTGTGGGCAACTATGTTGTACAAGCATCCTCCAATGGGATGAGCTATGCGGAGAAACACATCGAGGTACTCCGAGATGAAACCGCGGATCTTGTGACGACCATAGAGCCTCTGTACCCATTGATTCTGATCATTGTTGCACTCCTCCTCGTTCTCGGAGGTATCGTGCTGTTGGTGTTGAAAAAATCAAGTTTGTCTTCGTTTTTGAAGCTCTGCAGTGTTGCAGTTGCTCTTGTTGCTGTGGTCATGCCCTGGTGGGGACTTTCTGGTTCAGCGTCAACTCCCTCAGCGAGTCGATCGACAAATGCATATCTGACAACCCAAACGATTGTTACACAAACAACGGTTGGTACCTCAACAGAACTTGAGCTGGCAAACATCCCGCAGGAGTTCTCTCTTTTTCTTTTGGCTGTACTCTGCCTGGTCGGAATCTCCTGTGGTATCCTGCTTGGCAGCATCCTCCTTCGGAAACATAAAAAATCATCGTTTATCTTCACTGTGCTTGGTGTCGTCTTTCTTGTCTGCGCAGTCGCTATATTCACGTATGGGTTCTCACAATTAAGCAGTGTCGGGTTAGGAAGCCTGCAAGGCTCAGGGACGTTTACCGTGCTGCAGCCGCAGAGTACTGAATATGTCAATCTCTCAGCAAGTTGGGGTCTTTCCACAGGGGTGTATCTGACTATTGTCGCAATTTTCTTCGTCGTTATTACGATCGTTATTGAGAGAGTATCGAAAAGAAAAAAATATATATAATGAACATAATAAATTTTCTCAGTGTGAGCATGAAAATAACAAAACTATTCGTTGTTGGGCTTATATTCTTTCTTCTTCCTATAATAAATTCTTTACCAGTACCTGGCCAACAAACCATACAACGAGATGCAGAATGGAGTTACACCCTAATGTATGGAGATGTTGAACAGGAAGTAAGACGTCGCTACATCGATGAATCACCTGTTCCCTGGGCAGATGGATTCTCCGGTCAACAGTTCACCTCACAGGTGCTGACGGTCTATGATGGATTTCGTCTCCCCGCACCTTTTTTTAATCACTGGCAAGGGGAACTCACACAGGGCGTATTTAACTATTGGAATTGTACAGACGAGCGTGGGTTAGATTTCGGATGGGTGTACTATCACTCAGCTAATGATTCCCAAGAAGATCTCAGTATTAGATTCGAAGAACCATTGATCTTATGGAAGGTAGGGGAACCCTCGATTGTGTCGAGTGCTCCGGCATCGATTATGAAGTGTGATACTGTCAGCCTCTTTGCCCCAGAACAAAAAGAAAAAGGAAAACCTGAGCTAGAGGCACAAAACATGACAGCCATATTGACCTCTCAAAATACTTTTACTAATAACAATCAAATAGATTTGAATTATTCGTTAGTAATCTCTGGAATCGGTCTCATGCGTTTTTTTGACAATCATGGACCTTTTTTCGGAAAGGATAAAAACGAAAGATGTAACCTTACGATTACTCGACAGGGGACAACGACATTTTCTAAAAATGACACGACCGGAATATGGTACGTGGTTCAAGAGAGGTATACAGATTTATGGTATGCCCATAGCATGACCAGTGATAAAATAATCAAAGAAAGTAGCTTTGGAGGGCCACATGAGACCTATACACTTGTTCTTACTGAACTGCCTGAGAGAATCCCTTCGGAAGAAACCATTTTCAATGTCAAAGAGTACGGAGCAGTCGGCGATGGTACAACATTAGATACCGTCGCGATCAATACTGCCATTGAGGCCTGTGCGAATCACGGGAATGGAAGGGTGTACTTCCCACCAGGGATATATCTCTCAGGGTCCCTGCATTTAAAAACGAACGTTACTCTCTTTTTTGATTCTGAAGCAGTTCTTCGTGGAACTCGGGATATGACCAAATATGACCCGCGGGAATACAATCCTTGGGCACAGTATCAGGATACGTCACAGAGCTACATCCAACGAAGTCTCATCTGGGGAGAAAATCTCTCGAATGTCGGTATTCTTGGTTCAGGTATGATTGATGGAAACGACGCTTTTGAACCATGGCCGATTATTAATAGATCATTTCCACCACCGTTTGGTTGGGTTTTTAGCACGATTTTCTATCAGATAAACGACACGATTTTTCAACGTGGAGCAAAACCACTTGCGTTGAAATCCTGTGTGAACGTCTTCATAAAAGACATTACAATTACGCATGCTCCAGATGAATCTATTTTCGTTGCAGGATGCGACAACATTATTATCAAGCGATATAAAGCACAAGCAGTCCGTGTGGATGGTATCGATCCCGTCTGTTGTCATAATATGACTATTACCAACTGTGAGATTCGGTCTTTGGATGATGCTATTGCGATTAAAACGTCGTTCATTCTGGGTTTCAAACGATCCTGTGAAAATATCACAGTTAAACACAGTCTTTTCTCGGTCTTTGTCAATGGTATAAAGATTGGCACCGAGTCTATAGGAGATTTCCGGCATATCACCTATCGAAATTGTGTTGTGCGAAATTCACCTTCTTTACCATCATATGCGGGAATTTCAATTATCTGTGTCGATGGAGGTACGATCGATAATGTGTTTGCCTCAGACATCACCTTATTGAATGTCAATTATCCGATATTCATCCGTCTAGGAGATGGTCTTCGGTCACCTTTGAATCAATCTGTTGGGGTAATACGGAATGTTACGATTCAGAATGTCACTTCGATTGGTGGGAAGAAAATGTCGAGCATCACTGCAGTGCCAGGTAGTTATGTCGGTGGGAATATTACATTCCGTAATGTGACGATTATTAGCGCTGGAGGCGGTCGGAGGATTTTTTCGTATCGAAATCTTCCTGAACGACGAGAGAGCAATGGCGTGTACCCTGACCCGGCATATATTCACCCTGGTCCTCCACCAGCATATGCATTGTTTTGTCGGCACGTCAACGGATTGTCGTTTATTGATGTCTCTGTAGGATTCCAACGACGGGATTTACGGGCTGCTCTTATTTGTGAGGATGTGTATAATTTTACTCTCTCTAGATTTCAGGCAGAACGTTTGCTGTTTGGTGTTCCTTCGATCATATTTAGATAAGAAACCAGCGGAAAATTCATTTGGAT
>CAZLDE010000137.1:0-4868 GCA_964558215.1 uncultured Thermoplasmatales archaeon | reverse complement strand
TTATAGTATATGTTGGCGAACAGGGTTGGGAATCTTCTTTTTACAGGAGGAAAATGAACGCAGGGGGGACGGGTTGCGAAGCCCAGATTACCGGTTAAATTCTGAACAGTTGATAGGAATTACTTATGTAAAAAAACTACAATTTCAGTGGTTTATCAAATCATCCCTGGGAGGTCATAGGGTTCTTGTGCGGGATGCCAATCATACGTCACCCAAGGGAATTTAAAGAAGAAGTTTAGTTCGAAGAAAGTCCAATAGCCGATGATTGGATAGGGTGATGCAAGGGGTTTATCCCAGAAATTCTTATCGAATTGCGGGATTTTATATTCTAAGCCTGAGAACGGAAAGAACGTCCATCTGTAGGTAGCTGTTTGCTCATTATCCTGAAAGGTGTTTTTCGTAACAGACGTCGAGGAGCACCAAAAAAGTAAAAGACCACGTGTGTTTCGCTGGATCTGGTTTCCTTCAATGCTCATGTTACGGGAATTCCAAATACCCATCGCCTGAGTTGAATCGGAGATGCGATTATCCTTTATGGTGACATTTTCTGGAGTAGTACCTGAAAAAACTTCCTCACCTATGTGCAATCCGCACCTTGTTGAATTGGTAATTTCATTGCGTGTAATGGAATAGTCCCGCGAACCAAGTAGAAAGACTGCTTCCGTGGTATTCTTCAGATGATTCTCATCGATGATAAAATCCATGTTTGTTCCAGGAAGTGCATTCATCAGATCAGTGATACCTCGATGGGCATCCGTTATCGTGTTTTTGGTGATTTGGAGATGAGCTCCTGAGAGGAGAATACCGCCAGCCCATGAGCAGATGGTATTCTGTGAAACAATGCAAAAAATACTTTGACTAAGACGAATAGCAATATATCCGGTTTTTATGGACGAGTTTTGGGGAAACGTGTTGTTGATGATGCTGATGTTCTGTGCGTTTTGGATGGTGACCCCGTATTCTCCTGTATGGATTCTTGTTCCATAGAGGGTGCAGTTCTTGGTATGATTGATAAGGATACAGGAATGACTCTTGGAACAATTGAAGATAGTAAAACCACTGATGTGCACATTGGGACCGACACAGGTGACGATATCATTGCTTACATTTTTGCCATCAATAAGTGTTGTGAGAAGGTCTGCACCTTTGAGCTGAATGCTGTTGTTTATGACAATGAGTTCTCTGTAGATGCCTGGGAACACGTAGACAGTGTCCCCATCGGTCGTGTTGTCGATTGCATCCTGAATCTTCGTGTAATTCCCTGGTCCACTCCCACCGACATACAACCAGTTCCCTCTGTTTGATGATTGTTTTTCAGTGTTTTGTGCCATCGTTGGAATAATACTGGTTCCAACGAACAAGAGGATGATACCAACCGTCAACCATTTCCTTTTCATCATTTTCAATCAACCAGGAGTACGAAAGGACCTATTCCATACCCAGATTTTGAATACGTCATGTTTTCTATCAAGACCGTGATATTAATGAGTGTGATTGGATGAAAATCTAAGAGGTTTACACTTAAAGAACTAATACTCGTGCCAGATGGTAAAGAGAAATGTCCAGTTCCAAAATCAACGACTTTTCCAGATAATGTAGTTTCATTGTAATAAAAAATACCGGTGATATATGTGTCACCAATATTCTCAACGGTCACATGCCAGCCCAAGCCAAATTTCCCATCACGTAAACGAAACAACCCTGCTCCGATGTATACGTTATAATCCTCACCCGATGACGTAGAAATTGGGGATATCGTTTTAGATAAAGACGATTGAGTTTTCGCTAAAGCTGGGACGCTTGAACCCAGAACAAGTAGAACCACCGCACAGAGACTTACCAATATCAGAGGTTTCTTATCCATATCTTTCCTGCCCCTATAGAAAAATAAACAATCCTTCGTTATATAAATCTTTGTCCAGTGGAAAAATTATGCAGAGGAAGGGATGTGAACGCCTAATTACCGGTTAAATTCTGAACCAGGGATAATAATTACTCTTCTTAAACCCTTCTTTTTTCATTAATTTTCTTTATGCATCATTTAAACAATTTCAGGTGAATTCTTTTGACACCGGAGCGTATGGGTTCATTTCGGCTCGTAACGCAAATCCGATATAAAAAAATTCAATAGGTGTTTCTAGATCCAATAGTAATTTAAACCCTGTAAAACCATGTATATACCCACTAAAGGTACCAACCCAGTTTTTATATCCACCTAACCCTAACGAAAAGAGGGAGCAATTCCCTCCTTTGATATAGATATCACTCCATAATATTATGGGACGGAGGTAATCCAAGGCTAAAAAGACCATTTCGATACCTAATAAAACAATTGCAAAGAATAAATAAATTGCTAGCGGTAAATTCACCAATAGACCTAATATGCTTAAAAATCCAAACGATAAAACCTTTGAAAATAATGTGACAATTTCAGTATCCTTTGAATGACCTGTGATGAAACAGAGTATATTTGCAGAATCGTTTAGGTTTTTTTTCTTGAGTATGTCTCTTATCAATGTATTTATTCTCAGATTATGACTTCCTCCAGTTACCACATATTGAGCCTGTTCAGTATTCATCCCCTTCGGCAACAATCCATACTTATCCAGCTCCACCACAGCATCCTTGAAGATAGGGACTGCTTCCTCCCTAGTGGATGTCTGATTCAACCTGGCTCTGAACTCAACCAGATACTCCTCCAGGCTCTGGTATTGTTCCCTGGTGAGTTTCACCGTGGTATTCCCATATCCCTGTATGCCACACGCTTGGGTGGTGACTTCCACCAGGTCATCATCAGTAGTTGCCTTCACAGTATTGAAGTTGATAGTTGGTGCTATGGTCACACCAACGAACAAGAGGATGATTCCAACCACTAACCATTTCTTCATTTGTTTCCTTCCCTCTATAAGAAAATAAAGAATCCTTCTCTATTTAACATCTTTGTTCTAATGATTTGACTTTGATTGAACTGGTATTTAGGAGTTCAAATCGTTTTTCAATCTCTTGGCAGATTTCTCCTGGAAAAAATAAGAAAAAAGTGCAGGGGAAGGGATTTGAACCCACGTTTACCAGTACGACAAGGATTGTCAATGATTGAACTCCAGGAGAAAACGGAGAATTGGGAATGCATAGGGAAATCGTTCAAGTAACCAATTGAGGAATGGAAACTGTGGTTCGTAGGAGTATGGCATGGTCACTGAGAGTTCTCCCCAGTTGCTTTCATTCCCGTAGATGTCCTTTGCTTTCGCCTTGATGGTATAGGTTCCTTTTTTCTTCCAGGTATGAGATTGAGTGATTTCTTCCCCGAAGGCATAGGGTCCAATCCATCCGCTGTCTATTCCATCACCCCAATCAATATAATAGAACACCGAGTCTTCATCGGGATCGGTCGAACAGATCGAATAATTGACAGGTTTCCTGATTTTCCCGCTTGTCGGCCCTTGGATGATAGGTGGAGTAGGTGGTGAATTATTTCCTCCAAAAACATACAAAATATTATCATCCGACGCCATATAGACACATCCGTTCGCAATCGCAGGAGAAGAAGCCAGAGGAGCGCCTGTGGTGTACGACCAGATAAGCCCGCCAGAATATGCATCCAAACAGTACAACTTGTTATCCAGTGATCCAATGTAGATTTTTCCGTCCGCTATCGAAGGAGACGAAAGCACACTATCGCCTGTGGTGTACGACCAGATAAGCCCGCCAGAATATGCATCCAAACAGTACACATTATAATCCCATGACCCCACGTAGACCTTCCCATACGCCACTGCAGGGGACGAAGACACATCACTATTCGTAGGGTGACTCCAAATAAGGTCACCTGAATATGCATCCAAACAGGATACATTCATAGAGTTAAAAAATCCCACGTAAACCTTCCCGTCCGCTACCGCAGGAGACGAATAAACGGCAGCATAGGTTATATTATAACTCCAAATAAATCCACCCGATGATGCATCTAAACAAATCACCCGACCACCCTGATGGAAAACATCGACTACTCCTACATAGACGGCCCCTTCTGCAACTGCAGGAGAAGACTGCACCCAACACCCAATACCTATAGCATAACTCCAGTTCAGATAGCCAGTCAACGCATCAAAACAATATAATTTTCCCCACTCACCATACTCACCTACTTGACTTGCTCCCACATAGACCCTCCCGTCTGTCACTGCAGGGGACGAATCTACCCAAGCATTTTCTCCTATAAAATAACTCCAAATAAGGTCACCAGAATACGCATCCAAACAATATACCGTACAATTTCCTTGACCTGATCCAAAATAGACGTTCCCGTACGCCACCGCAAGAGAGGAATCTGACCAATATTCTATCGGGTAACTCCACTCAAATCCACCAGATGATGCATTCACACAAATTATGTTTGTAATTGTTTTCACGTAGACTTTTCCGTCTACCACCGCAGGAGACGACTGCATAACAGAATCTCCTGTGTTGTAACTCCAGAGAAGCTTATTGATCTTAGGAGCCGTGGATGTTGAATAGTGGGAATGATTTTGGTCATGACCGAACATCGGCCACCAATCATTAGGGATACCGACGAGTGAGGGTTGTTCTGTCGCTATATTACCAATTGATATATTTGATAGTAAGGTATCGTTTCCTTCAGTTATGTATTTTATTTGATACCCAACCACATTACTTAATGAACCCATCACAAGAAGAACCACAGCCAGGATACTTACCACTATCAGAGGTTTCTTATCCATAATCTTTCCTGCCCCTATAGAAAAGAACAATCCGAGGTTATTTAAATCTTTGTTAGAGGAAAATTATGCAGGGGAAGGGATTTGAACCCTTCCTTAGAACTCTCTTTCTTTTTCGTTACATTAATAATC
>CAZLDE010000136.1:0-4881 GCA_964558215.1 uncultured Thermoplasmatales archaeon | reverse complement strand
ATAATAGTATTATAATCTATTTATATAAATATTCTTTTTAACTAAATCCAGGTGATATCTACATGATTTTAAGGAGTGATGAATGGTCCGTAGTATTTATAGGAAAAAACGCTGAAAGATGCTTTCTTTTCTTGGAGATGGAAGACGTATCAGAAATGATGCTCTGTTCTACGGTGTAATAACGGTATCTGATTTCATTACAATAGAGACAACCTCTTGCATGTCGATAATGCGACCTATCGCTAGTTTCTTTTCGAGTTCATAAAAACCAATACAGGTTTGACAAGCCACAAGGTCAACCCCTGCTTTGGAAAGCCCCGAAAGTGCATCAAGGACTGATGATTGGTTGGTAAGTAGGTTGACGGCCGAGTTATAAAATATGATCGTATCTGGTTTTTTGTCCGATGCCCAGAGTTTTCGGAGAAACCCACCGATCATGGTTTTTCCTAGCTCATCACTTCCTTTCCCAAGAACCTCGCTATGCAAAATGATTGTTGTTTTAGTCATGGTTTCACCTTATCGTGTACCTAAAAACATGTGATGTCCTAAAAACTTATGTGTCCCATAAACTATTAATCGTTTCTCCTGATATCGTTGGTAAAGTCGTATGAAAAAAACACGGTTCGTCCTAATTGTTCTTTTTCTTTTCTTTTTTCTTATCTCGCTCTCTGTTCCTCCGATATGTAGTCAGGAACCTTCTCCATTCGTCATTTATGTTGGTGGGACTGGGCCAGGGAACCATTCCAGTATCTCCAGTGCCCTTCATGCTGCTCCCGCGGGTAGCGTTGTTTTTGTGTACAATGGCACCTATTATGAACATCTCGTCATTGAAAAATCAATTCAACTTATGGGCGAAAATAAGGAGAGGACCATCATAGATGGTAATGGCAGTTCATTTGTTGTAACACTTACCGCAGACTATAGCATGATTTCTGGTTTTACCATTATCAATAGCCAGAAAAAATTCCCATTCGCTGGTATCTATGTCGCCTCAGACTTCAACACGATTTCAAACACTATCCTAACCGATAATTATTATGGGATGCAACTAGGATATTCATCTAATGATAATCTGATTGTCAACAATTCGATTTTCCATAACAGACAATGTGGGATTTACTTTAACCATGCATCAAACAACCGACTTATCGGCAATGTCGTCTCCGATCATCCCGTGAACGGATTTGGGCTCTATGAGTTCTCAAATAACAATGTGATTATGAATAACACGTTTTCTTTAAATCAGCATACAGGGATAAACATCCGAGAATCCTATCAAAACCAGGTCATTGGAAATAGCTTTGATCAGGACGAGGTCGGGTTGCATACACCATCTCCTGAGTATCAGACCATCACTCGTGACAATGTTTTTCTGCAGAATCCAGTGGCCTTGGAAGAAGAGCGTGACGCAATGGTGTTCACCGTTGTTATCTTCGGCATTTTAGTGTTCTTTGCGTTTGTCGTGTTCAGAAAAATATCGTTTTAATTCCTGGTTTTTTAGAAATGAGACTTAGGAACGTTTTTTTCGAAGGAAGACCACCGCTGCTGTCATGACAAGAGCAAAAAGGATAAGCAACATCAGCACATAGACAAGAGTATAGGCAATGTACCGGTCAATGATCAGGACAAAGAGGGAGTAGGCGATAAGAAACCCGATACCAGCAAAACCAAACAGTCGCGCAGACGGTTTGGTTTTAATGAGACGCATACAGGCGATGATAAGCAGGGCGCCAGAGACAAACAAGGCAAATGCTAACGTAATCGAGTTGATGATATACCTGGATGAATAACTCCAGATGAAGCCCTGATATGCCGTGTTCAGTGCAACCAAGGAAGCAAACAACGACACGCTTCCGACCGCAAGATAGGCTGAATAGACAAGTATCGTTTTTTTATTCGTAAACATGGGTGTTTCTGCGTTATTTTTCCGGTCTAGCGGCATCATCGTCCTCTGTCAGTATCTTCTTCTGCTGTAAGTATGTTATGGTCTGTGAGGATTTAAAAGATGTATTTTTGTTCCGTTTGATGAGCTGTTTCAAATCGTCAAGGGTATCGACATCTCTCCATTGTGGTAAAAGAAAAACGTTCTTATTGGTGTCCTGAATCTTCTGTAAGGTCTGTGTAAGTACGGAACCTGTCCCCCAATCAACATCATCAAAGACAGAAGGTAAAAAGCTGCTGCGTTGAAACCCGATCAAGTAGTACCCTCCATCAAAGGCAGGTCCCAGTACGACGTCATGGGCGTGCAGCTCTTGAAATGCATTTTCAAGGTAAGTTACCGGGAGATCTGGGCTGTCACTTCCTATGAGGACAACCCGCTGGAATCCTTCTTGGCATACATCGGTTAAACACTGTTTCATCCGCTCCCCCAGATTGGGCCCCTTCTGTGGGACAAACACGAGGTTATGACCAAGCCATTCTTGGAATTTTTCCTTTTCATCCGCAGGGAGAAAACAGATACGAAGCTGTACATCGATTTTCTGTACTGCAACAAGAGTATCGTGGACGAAGCATCGATAGAGCTCTTGAACAATGGTCTCGTCTAGGTCTGCAGAAAGCCTCAGTTTTACCTTTCCCTTTTGCGGGTATTTTACAAACACCAGGAGACAACAGTCGTGTACATCACTCATGGTTTTTGCTCCGTAGATTCTGCAGCATCAAGAGCTTCTTCGAAAAGCTGGAGCACATCAATGATATCGACAGCGGTTTGGGTTTTCTTCAGTTGTTCATAGCAGGTAAGACAGGTACAGACCAGGGTTGGTGCATCCTTCTGCACCTCAGCCAAATACTGCAAACGACGTGGTTCGTTTGCTGGGTCGCATCCATGATTCCATTGATAACAGCACGATGACCCTTGAGGTGTCTTTTGTTCAACAAGATCACCAAACATTTGGGCGGTTGTTCGCACTGCTACGCCCTGAGGTGATTCTTTTTTGAACCGACAGGAATCATGCACGGTTATCTTTCCCCTTATTTTTCTGTTTAAGAACTTGTTTTTGTATCTCAGGAGATATTCGACAACACTGAGGACCTCGAAATGTTCGTTATACATTTTTTTTACGTGTCCGACCGCCTCGAAGCATTCCGCACAAGAGGTGATAACGATCTTTGGATCGATTGCTTTGATTTTTTCATGAAGCAACCTGAGACAATCGTCTGCCTGATCAAACTCGCCTTGGAGCAGATGCGGTGCGCCACAACAAGTAGTCACTCCCCCTAAAACAGCATACCTTTCACCAATATGATTAAGGAGCCGCAGGGTCTGACGTACTGTTTGTATCGAATAGATATAGCACCCAGGATAGAACAGCACATCAGCTTTCTTGACTGGTGCCTCTTCCATAAATCGTGCAAGATCCCGCGACATGATTTTTTTGGTTGAAACATACAGCTTTTGAATAATAGCTTTTAAACTCGTAAGATTCGGTCCTTTGACGAGAAGATATCGTCGATAGCCCCATGGCTTCTGATCCCTCATCTTCCATTTGAGAAAACGCATCATGAGGTCTCTGCGGATATTCACTGGGCAGACGGGGACACATTTCCCGCATTGAGTACAGTGAAAAGTGAACTGTCTGATCATGGGAGGAACCGGTTGATCCTCTTTGGTTGCCTGATTTAAATGCTGGATTGAAAAAGAGTCTTTTGTGACCGGACAGGCGTCTAGACAGCGATGACACTGGATGCATCGTTCAAGATGCTCCAGCACTGTTTTTCTCAGGTACCCTTCGGTGGATAACTGAGCTTCTGAGGGTTCACTATGAACAGCCATGATGGTCTCACAATATGTGTATGATATAAACTATTTTTCTGTTGATTGTTCCTCTATGTTTTTCCTTTTTTGCTTCATCTGCCGTCGTGCATACCAGCTGATAAGCACGAGGATACAAACACTGATAACAAGAACACCTATCAGCTCAAAGGGAATTCTTCCATGGGTAAGACCTTGAGTCAGCGCATCAGTTCCCACCACAACGATAATCGTCCCAGGGAGCATGCACAACCAGGACCAGAACACATAGGTTCTAAAGGAGATTTTTGTCAGACCAAACCCATAGTTAAGCAAGGTGAAGGGAAATAACGGAATCAGTCGTGTCAGTCCCACGAGAATCATCCCTTGCTCTTCGGTGAGTCGGTCAAGCTTTTGCATGGTCTTGTTTTTCGATAGCCATCGTGCGACAGAGTCCCGGGCAAGGTAACGGGCAATCAGAAACGTAAGGCTTGCACCCACTGTTGATGAGATGCTGATAAGGATCACTCCAATGAGCGAGCCAAACAACGCCCCTGCGATGACCCCAAAGATGGTGCCAGGGATGGTCGCAATCACCGCACCGATATAGATGACAAAAAACGCAATCGGGCCCCAGATACCCAGGGAGGTAATCCATTCCTGCAGCTCCTGAAGGTTATCTCCGAATCCAAGACTGTTCATCACGATGAAAAGAACGATGATGATTGAGATGAAGATGACTGGTTTTATCCAGTCTCTTGTTTTTCTATTTTCAATGTTGTTTTCGTTCATTTATCTCAGGTTTGGCCGTTTTTATACAAGAGCTCCGCCGCAGGAAGACCCATGACCTGCAGTACATCCGAAGCAATGATCTGCAGTTGCTATTTCTCTGGTTGACAGCACTGATTGGTTAAACTGTTGGATATGACGCGGGGTTGTTGCTTTCACCGGGAGTTGGGCTGCAAGGTTAAAATCACAGTCATATAAGGTCCCGTCCCATGCGATGTTTATCTGATGACGACACATCAATGAAGGGAGCGTCTGGGGGTTAAATGATTCTTTCAGCAACCTCATATAGTGTGGTTTTTTTTCTTTTAATATATCAAGAAAACGTCCCAACGGCATGTTTGTGAGGGTAATTAGTCTTGTGA
>CAZLDE010000135.1:0-4928 GCA_964558215.1 uncultured Thermoplasmatales archaeon | reverse complement strand
GTTTGGGAGTCCAAGCCTGCGGATCGGATGACATCTGTAATTTTTTATCCATATCTCCATGGAAATCACGTTACAAATAATTCCGAGATGTTTCCAAAGAAGAGTACCTTTGCTGTTTAATTTTCAAAACGTACCTGGTGGAAGAAGAAGCGCCCTGCTGGATTGATGACGAATCCTTCGACGTTTGCTCGGAACGCGAGGTGTTGGTTCCCGTATGCGAGGTACACGAACGGTGCGTCACGGTGGATGATGCGTTGTGCGAGTGAATAGAAGAGTGCACGGAGCTGGAGATTGTAGGTATGGGTCGCGGCGGTGAAGAGCAGTTGGACGATTGGGTTGCGGTAGAAGGCAATGTTGGTCGCACTCCCAAGGTTACAGTGGTTCGTACCGTACAGGACGTTCATGAAGTTGTCCGGGTCACCGTTATCCCCGGTCCATCCAAGCAGACACATGGGATGCTCACCTGCTTGGGTCCTTTCAAGATACGTTGACCAGTCGATCTGGTAGATTTGGACATTGATGTTTACTGCTGAAAGATAGCCTTGGATCGCCTCACCGATTGTACTTGGGTCGAACATGTACGGGCGGCTTACAGGCATCACCCACAGTGTGGTGTTGAATCCCTGTGGATACCCTGCTTCTGTAAGAAGTTGTTTAGCCATGTCAGGGTCGTAGGGGTAGTCCTTAATGTTGTCGTTGTAACCAAGCATATACGGAGGCATCCCACTGACAGCGATGTTTGCGGTCTCCTGGTAAAGGGCAATGATCGCGGTCTTATTAATTGCGTAGTTGATTGCCTGACGTACCTTTCTGTTAGTAAGGGGTTTGAGGTACCCTGGCGTCTTCACCCAGGGTTCGGTCCAGTCGTGTTTGCCGTTTGTGTTGGTATCGTTGTACCCGTACCCGTTGTTCATGGCGAGATACCCAATACTCATGCCTGGTCCCATGAGCAGAGAGAGGTTCTGGTCTGCCTGGATGTCGTCGAAGCTTTCGGGGTCCGGGTACTCCATCCCGTGGATGGTGTTATTCTGGAGTGCTTGGAGCCGCGTGGTGGGGTTCGTGATGACTTTGAAGATGAGGGTGTCAATCCCCAATGGTGGCCCATCCCAGTACTGCAGGTTTTTCGTAAGACTGATATGGTCGTCTGAGACCCATTCGACGAACTGGAATGGCCCGGTGCCGCAGGGGTGCTTGTATGCGTCTGCTCCCCAGTGTTGTGCATTGGTGGGGCTGACGATCGCCGCGGCAGGCATCGCAAGGCTGGAAAGGATTGATGAGTCTGGATGGTCAAGGGTGATTCGGACGGTGAGCTCGTCGAGTGCTTGTACTTTTTTGATATTGGTGAAAAGATACTCCCAGTACGCCCATTGCCCGTACTGATGGTACGGGTTGCTCTGATTGAACTGGCGGTCCAGGGAAAAGACGACCGCGGTCGCATTGAAGGCGGTGCCGTCATGGAAAGTGACATTGTGCCGAAGGAAGAAGGTGAGGATGGTGCCACCCCCGGTGACTACCCAGTAGATGGCAAGGCACGGTCGGATCAAGGTGTTGTCTCGTTGGTAGGTGACAAGCCCTTCGAAGATGCTGTCGGTGCGTGCGAAGGATTCCCCGTCAGTGGCGTCTGCCGGGTCGAGCTTGTACGCATCACCTGCACAGCCGAAGATGAAGGTGGTGTTCGCCTGACTGGTGAGATTGTTTGTTACTGGTGGTGTGAACAGGATGGGTTGAAGGGTGAGTGCTGTGGTGAGCGGAACTATGGTTCCAGTTCCAAGTAAAACTATACAAACGCAGATGCATCTAATACAGTGTTTCATGAGTATTCCTCCCTTTTAAGGATCTGACTGATAATAATAACGGGCTGCTCATTTAAATATGTTGTGCAAATAAAATTGATGAGTCTTTTCCCGATAGTACTTCCCCTTAGAAAATAAAACGAAGAAAGTTTATCTGATTGTCCTGAGGGGTTTGAAGGAGGTCGTCTTCCTTTTATGTTAGAATTGTCTACCTGTTTATTTATTCTGAAAGAACGTTCTTCGAAGGTTTGTAAAAAGGAACAATTTGTTTCTGTTCTTCAAGAATGATATGGACTCTGAGGACGAAACAGGAATAACTCTTGACGCGGTAGTCAAGCCGCTGCTCTGTGTCGACCTGCTAGTGATAACAAAGGAGAAACAAGGAAAAGAAACCGTAGACTGGCCCAATGATACCGCAGTTGTCGTTCGTTCCTCTGCATAATTGGGTACGTGAACAGGAAAAATATGAGTACCTCTCCATTTTATATTTTTTTTATAATTTTGTTAAAATGTAGGGGTAATGATTGGGTGGTCCTCTGTTTCCAGAGAACGTTTTTATATCTGGTTTCCGTTGTTTTCTTTCAAGGACGGAGGTTTTTCTTGTCATGCAAATGACCATGCTGCAGTGCAGGCGGTGTCATGAGGTCAAAGCCTTGGAGGAATTTGATCGGGGGTTTTTCCAGAAGAATGGATATGATGTCTACTGTCATGACTGCCGGATGGAGATAGACCGGAAGACCGAGGCGCTCTCTGAAAAACAGTGCCGACAGTGCGGCAGGACCAAACCGATCTCTGGTTTTGGGAGGAGTGCCTCAACACGGGATGGGTATTATAAAGAATGTCTGGAGTGTCAGGAGGAGAACCAGCATCGGCGACGGGAACGGGCCGCCAAGGGCAGCTGGCATGGGGAGATGGGCACCTGCACGTACTGTGGGATGCTCAAGCCGACCTATGAGCTTGCCCAAGCCCGGTACCACAAAGCCTGGGGCAAGGCACGATACTGCCGTTCCTGCATCGCTCTGATGACACACAAGACCATCCAGGAATATGAAGCATTACGGGAGGCGCAGGGATGGGCTATCCAGAAACGATGCAAGGGCTGTGGCCAGCGGCTGGCCTCCGATCGTTTCAATCTGAACCGACGTAGCAAGGATGGTTTTTCTGATCTCTGCATCCCTTGCACCAACGAACGGCACAACCGGTGGGTAGAACGGGTCAATGCACGACGTAAGAACCAGATCATCAAACCAAAGGTGCTGAAGGAATGTTCCATCTGTCATACGCTCAAACCCCTCTCGTCGTTTTCAAAGAACAAGACCACCCTGGATGGGCATAGTCAGATGTGCACTAGCTGTGTCATCAAGGTCCGTGAGGAGAACGCGACGGTCTGGTCTTCGGACCGTAAGGAGAAAGGCGTGATCGTCAGGGAACAGCGATGCAGTGCCTGCGAACGCGTCCTGCCAATCTCGATGTTCAGCAAGGACCGGGAGCGGAAATCAGGATACTATGATATCTGCAAGGCCTGTTACCGGAAGAAGGAGCGTGCGGTGTTTTCCCGGTGGGAGACGCAGCGGAAGAAAGAATCGTTTGATTTCTCTCTTGAGACCCTTACCGAGAAGAAATGCCTGTCCTGCGGTCGTGTCTTACCGTTGTCCAACTTCTGGAGGAGACAGGCAAGCAAGGATGGGTATAACCATTACTGCAGCGAGTGTCTGTTGCGGAAGGATAAGGAACGGGACCAGCGGCTGAAGCAGCAGGGGTTCCCAGAGGAACGGTTACCACAGGAGAAGCAATGCCGGCAGTGTCTGCGAATCCTACCACGAGCGTCTTTCAGACGTAATTGTCTGGTCCCAGATGGGTTGGATCCGTACTGCAAGGACTGCCGGGATGTGTATTATAAGAAGTACATGGCGCGTCCGGAGGTCAAGCAGCGGATAAACGAGTATGTACATCTTCCGGAGGTGATGGAGAAGAAACGAGCCCGTGCTCGGGTATATCAGCAGCGGCCTGAGGTCAAAGAACGGGCCCGGAAATATAAGAACGAGTATATAAAACGGGATTATGTACGGGTGAAGCGAAACGCCTATAATCGGATGCGATACCAGCGGCCAGAGGTGAAACAGAAGAAGAAGGAGTATGACAGCAGACCGGAGGCAAAGGCACGGCGGCGGAGAAGTACTCATGTCTGGCAGATGAGGAAGAAACAGGAAAGATCTCTCTTGCAGCAGGCAGGGGAAGGGATTTGAACCCCAAAATACATGTAAAATTATCGAGTTTCTCCTGTTAGACCAAAAACAAGAGTAGGTTAATTAATAATTAGTTTATTTCGATATAATTTTTACATCGGGAAACTTTCCCGCCATATCTTTGAGCCATCCATCATAATAATACTCACCAACTGAGATAGCAAATAAAACGATAATCAGACCTTTAGGGTGACTTGGACAATATCGAACACATTTATTCGCAATTTTATCTAATTCTTCAGTTCCTGTTGGACCTTTTACTTCTATTGCTATTCCATCGATTGTAATATCAGGTTTAGTTGGACCACGATATTTCTCAATATCAATATTTGCGTTTGGGAATTTACCTTTTAAATATCCTGCAAGTTCTATATGATAAGGTAATTCTTTTTCATATCTAAACGGTTGAAATAATTTTATCTCCCTTACTACCTGCTCATAGAAATCTTTGATAGCACTGCCATCATTCAAAATCTCTTTGTTTTCTTCTTTTATATTAGATTCTTCCATTTCATTAAGAATATCTCGTATTTTCACATGATTTCTCTTAGCAAATTCAATAATATCATCTAATGAAACTCCATTTTTAATTGCATCAATATAATCATCATTAGTAGGTCTGTCAACTAATTCTGGATAAATTCGGTTTTCACGAGCCAACTGTTTTATCATCTTGGGATCTAATCTCATTAAAATTTTGTCTTTCCATTCTCGCCTCTGAAATGCTGTTCGCGTGGTATCTATAACAGTATTCGCACCTTTTTTAATGACCTTTCCCGTGGTAGAAGCCACTTTTTTTACAATCCCACTCAAACCTATTTTCGATTCTTTTTCCATCACTTTCGATTCAATTGGTTTTAAATTTTGCTTGAGTTCAATTTCTGTCTCT
>CAZLDE010000134.1:0-5000 GCA_964558215.1 uncultured Thermoplasmatales archaeon | reverse complement strand
GTTATTCTATGTGAGTAAATACTCTTTTAATAGAGTCTTCTCTAAGGGTCTCGCAGGCATGTTAAACCGTTTAACAAGAGAGGATGCTGTATGAGTAAAGAAAAAACAAAATCACATTTCGTTGGAGTACGACTGAACGAAGATCAAAAAAAAGCACTACAAAAGATACAAAAAAACTCAGAATTAAGCAAAACCGATATTCTTCTACGAGGTCTTGAGATACTCTCAGAATACTACGCCCTAGGTCTCGACCAGCCCCCCTTGAACAAGGAGTTAAAAAAACTCGAAGAAGAAGCAATACAGCATTTACAAGCACTCAAAAAAATAAAAAAACGAGAAGAATCTGTAAAACAAATGATACAAGAACTCAGAGAAGTCGACGAAATCATCGATGAGTATCACGGACAAAAGAACGCTCTGATACAAATCCTTTTAAAAATACAAGAAAAAAATCACTGGTTACCAAAACCCGCTCTCCTCTGGGTGTCTGAGCGATTAGACATTCCTATGTCACAAATTCTTCATATCGCAACCTTTTACAAATCATTTAGTCTTGAACCAAAAGGAGAACATCTTGTGCGCATTTGCCTTGGAACCGCCTGTCACGTCAGAGGTGGACCACGAATTCTAGCGGCAGCAGAACAATACCTCGGTATCAAGTCAGGAGAAACAAGTACAGATATGAAATTTACTCTTGAAAGCGTCAACTGTCTTGGCTGTTGTGCTCTAGGTCCTGTGATGATGGTTGATACTGAATATCATGGAAAACTTGTACCCTCTCAGGTAGCTGATATCCTTTCCCGATACAAAGGTTCAGATACAAGGCTTTCAAAAGAACAAAAAACAATAGAACCTATGGTTCAGCACAACACCCAACAACATCAGAGGTAGGTTGAAATATGGTGAAATTTTCCTCAGAAAAAGAATTGGAACTCTATCGAAAAAACATCCTGAAGCAAAAAAAAGACACACAGCAAACCATTGCAATTTGCTCAGGAACAGGTTGTCATGCCTACGCCAGTGAAAAAGTCGTTGAGGCTTTTGAACAAGAGCTGAAAAAAAGCAATCTTTCTCATAGCATTGAAATAAAACGAACTGGATGTCATGGTTTCTGCGAAAAAGGACCTATTGTAGTCATTCATCCACAGGAAATCTGTTACGTGAAAGTAAAACCGCAGGATGCAGCAGAGATAGTTACCCACACAATTGAGCAAGGAAAACCTGTTGAGCGACTCCTGTATGCTGAACCAAAAACTGGAAAAAAAATAGTCCATGAAACAGAGATACCTTTTTATCAACATCAAAACAGAATCATTTTTGGCAACAACAGAAAAATCGATCCAAAAAACATCGATGATTACTTGGCTCTTGACGGATATTCTGCTCTTTGTAAGGCTTTATTTCGGATGAATCCACAAGAAGTCCTTGATGAAGTAAAAAAAGCTAATCTTCGCGGACGAGGTGGAGGCGGTTTTCCTGCAGGACGAAAGTGGGAAACAACAAAGAACGCGAAAGCAGAGCCAAAATATGTAATAGTAAACTGTGATGAAGGAGATCCTGGCGCTTATATGGATCGTAGTATCATGGAGGGTAACCCTCATAGCATCATAGAAGGTTTGCTACTTGGTGCCTATGCGATAGGTGCCCATGAGGGATTTATCTACGTCCGTCAGGAATACCCATTTGCTGTTGAAAACACAGAATACGCAATCCAACAGGCAACAGACTACGGTCTTTTAGGAAACAACATCCTTGGATCTGGCTTTGATTTTACCATTACAGTGCATCGTGGAGCAGGAGCATTTGTTTCAGGAGAATCAAGTGCGCTTATGTCCGCAATCGAAGGCCATGTTGGAGAACCACGTCCTAAATACATTCATACAGCGGTCTGTGGTGTATGGGACAAACCAACCTGTTTAAACAATGTTGAAACCTGGGCAAATGTTCCCTTGATAATCAAAAAAGGTGCTGAGTGGTTCACAAGCATGGGGACGCCCAATAGCCCTGGAACAAAGATTTTCTCGTTGGTAGGAAACGTCAACAACACAGGTCTCGTTGAAGTTCCTATGGGGGTAACACTGCGGGATATTATCTACAAAATAGGTGGTGGTATTCCAAACGGAAAACGTTTTAAAGCAGTTCAAACAGGTGGTCCTTCAGGTGGATGTATCCCTGAGAAATACCTTGATATGCCTGTCGATTTTGACGAACTGTATAAGATTGGGTCCATGATGGGATCAGGTGGCATGATTGTCATGGATGAAGACACATGCATGGTTGACATTGCTCGCTATTTCGTCAACTTCCTTGCAGGTGAATCGTGCGGAAAATGTGTCCCCTGTCGTGAAGGTCTACGGCAGATGTCACGGATTTTAGAAGATATCACAAACGGCAAAGCAACAAAAGAAGATGTCGCTCTTCTCGAAGAACTCTCCCAAGTTGTTCAACTATCTGCTTTATGTGCACTTGGACAATCAGCCCCAAACCCAGTGCTTAGCACTTTGCAATATTTCCGTGAAGAATATGAAGCTCATCTCCAAGGTAAATGCCCTGCAAAAGTCTGCAAAGCACTCATAGATTATACTATTGATGCCGAAAAATGCACAGGTTGTGGCGTGTGTGCAAAGAAATGCCCTGTTGAAGCTATATCAGGAGAGCGTAAAGCACCGCATCATATCGATCTTAAACTCTGCATTAAATGCGGTAATTGTCTGACAAGTTGTAAGTTTGACGCGGTACAAAAAATAAATGCGAGCAAAAAAAATCCGCTCACACAAAACGTTTCCATTGGAGCGAGGTGAATTTATGTCTGCTATCACAGTAACAATAAATGGGAAAAAAATACAAGCTGAACAAGGAACAACAGTGTTAAAGGCAGCACGAGACAATGGATTTACCATTCCTACGCTCTGTCACAATGATGCATTAGAGCCATATGGCGCTTGCAGGCTCTGCATGGTGGAAATTGAGAAAAACAAACGAAAGAAACTTGTTGCCTCATGCTGTTACCCTGTAGAAGAAGGATTAATTGTTGAAACAGAAACAGAAAATGTACATAAGATACGAAAAATGCTTTCTGAACTTCTGCTCTCAGTCACACCAAGCGGTAAACATGTTGAACTAGCAAAACACTATGGTATTGTTGAGTCTCGATTTAAACAAACTGAATCACCTGAATCTCCCTGTGATTTGTGCGGTTTATGCGTACGGTATTGCAACGAGATAAAAAAGCAGAATGCAGTATGCTTTGTTGGCCGTGGTGTTGACCGTGCAGTGGCACTTGTCCCAGGAGCTTCTGATGTCTGCTCTTCATGCCGAGCTTGCTTTAAGGTCTGCGATGCTGGAAAAATTGTGTATCTTGTAGACGACATTCAGGAACTTTCGTGTCCACCCTTGCGACCATCAAAAAAACAATCTCAATAACTTTTTTTTCTTTTTCATTTTTTTGTTTTCTGTTGTAACGACATAGTATACTCTGTATTTGGAAGAGATGAACCATCTTTGGTGAACTTTTGATTGTGCCTAGGCAGCAATCACGTCCTGTGATAACAAAATTTTTAATGGAGTAACCTATGAGGTGTATGATGATTGCGAAAAACACCTCCAAACTACTACTCTTACTAGTCTTCTTTCTTCTGTTTTTTTCTACAATCTGTTCGTGTGCACAAGCAGATGATGTAGAGAGTGAAGAAACAACCATTCATGTCGGGGTCTATCTCTTATCGATTGGTAATTTTGAATTTACCAAAGGAACATATCTTGTTGATTTGTATTTGATTTTCCAGTGGAATAACTCTCAGATAACACCCTCAAGTTTTGAGTTTATGAACGGGCGTGCGACAGTCAAGGAAAAGATTTATGAGTCTCTTACTGACACTTCATCTGAGATGTGGTATCGTATTCAAGCAAATCTCTTTATTACGCCTGAATTAGAAAGGTATCCTTTTGATACTCAGAACCTGAAGATCATCTTGGAGGATTCACGATTTAATACCTCAAAACTCATCTATGAGCCATCTCTTGATTTTACGAGTGCTGATGATCAGTTTCGAATTGCAGGGTGGAAACTACAATCCTATGATGCTACAGTGACAACGCACGACTATCCCTGGGATGAGCAGTACTCTCGAATGACTATCACGATTCAGCTCGAGCGTGATGCTGGGCTTACTGCAGCAAAACTTCTTCTTCCACCGATTATTTTTTGTGTGGTCTCAGGCCTTTCCTTCTTTTTTAAGGCTGATAAAATCACTCATCGCTTGGGTCTAGGAACAAGTATGCTTATCTCAGCAGTCATGTTTCATCTGAGTCAGACCTCCTCGCTACCACCGTTGCCTTCATTGATTCTCATCGATAAGATTATGATTGCCGTGTATGCGTTTCTTGCCTCGTCACTCTTTGCAACCACGCTTATTTATGTAGATGAGGAGTACTGGAAAGACGTTGATTATACAAAAATCGTCAATAGACTTGGAAGTATCATCACGATATGTCTACCGTTTCTTGTATTTTCGCTTCTGTATTTTTTCTGAAGAAACGTTGTCTACAGGCAGCATTGTCTGCAATCTATCTGTTCACAGATTTGGTTATGAACATTCCATTGTAAGGACCATTGTTTGATGTCTTGGATGATCTTGATAAAATCGTTACCTCGCTCAGTTAACTGGTAATGACATTTGATAGGAAAGCTCGTTGTATCAATGGTTTTAGTAAGTAATCCATGTGCTTCAAGCTCACGCAGTCGGCTTGCGAGGAGTTTTGGTGTGATGTCAAGCAAACTACTCTTGAGTTCACCAAATCGTCTTACTCCCTTGGCTTTATATAATTCTAGAAGAATGAATAATGTCCATTTTTTTTGAGATCATTTCAATTGTTTGATACACGCTGCAGTGTGTTTGCATGGTATCCTTTGAGAAACTATCGTCTATAAATACCTTTGTATCTATTCAGTAGTTCGGCAATCAAGTGAATGAAATAACGATGAGGATTCCTATTTCTGA
>CAZLDE010000133.1:0-5001 GCA_964558215.1 uncultured Thermoplasmatales archaeon | reverse complement strand
AATTTAAGTTATGTTGGTACTGATAGAACGGGAGGCAAAAAAGTCGGTAGCAGTGTATTTCCTTGTTTCCTGATTCTAGCAAAAAAGAAAGGATTGGAGGTAAAATAGTATGAAAACAAAAAACTATGGGAAGATACTTTTTTCTCTTCTCGTGCTGTGTGTTCTGGTCTTGTCGACAGCACAAGCTCTTCAGCATCCAAACAGCACAAGAACCGATGGAGGGCTGCAGAGCAAGGGATGGTACTGGAAGCAAGATTATCCGAATTATTCACCACAGGGAATACCTGATTTTGATCAACATCAGGACCAATGGAAAAAAATATCCCCTGGCCCAAACGGGATGATTGATTCAACAGTCTCAGGTGATGATATCTATAACAGCGCTGAGAATTGTATCGCACCTGGTCCTGATTGTTCACTTAACAGCTCAGCCGTTGGTGATGACACCGAGGAATGGATCTTCTGCGGGCCTGTCGCGGTTGCGAACTGTCTGTGGTGGTTTGACTCAAAATTCGCTGACCCTGAGGGATTGCCAGGTGATGGTGAGGATCAATTCATGCTGGTTGAGGATTATGGAGCCGGTGATGATCATGCATCAGCCAATGCTCCGTTGCTTATTGAAAATCTTGCGCGAGCAATGAACACGACAGGGATGGGGACGACGTATATCAACGATATGGAATCCGCTGTCCTTGACTGGTTGACAACCACGAATCTTACTGAAAAGTTCACTGTTCAAAGCTATAATCGACCGACCTTTGAGTTTATTGAAGGCGAAATAGAGAGAAGCCAAGACGTCATTCTCTTACTGGGGGACTATGAGTATATCATCGGACCGTTGATGGTTGACCAATCCCAGATGCTTGGACCGGTGCTGAAGGTGTTGCAGACCAATCCCTTGTGGGACTGCCAAGGATTTATTCCTACCGTTACACGGCTTGACGCAATCGAGGTACTTCTCCAGAGTGTCAGCACCTTTGATCCTTGTGACGTGCAGATAAACGTCTACGACAACCGCCCTGGGAACCTGCTTGGTCAATCTGTGGTAAACCCAGAATATTTGCCTGCACCGACATGGATTCGGTTTGACTTTGATCCTGCTATCACCCTTTCCCCGGGATCGAGTTATTATTTCGATGTTTTCCAGCTCATCGACGATCCTCATTATTACTGGTGTTATGATGTCGGAAATCCCTATCCACCTGGTCAGGCTTGGAAGGATAACATTCCTGCATCGCAGGATTGGACGTTTATGACAGAGTATTACAGCCCGCCACCGCATTCTGAGAAACGAGCAGGACACTACGTGACCTGCGCTGGTGTGAATTCCGAGGAGTTTTTAATCGCGTTCAGTGACCCGATTCTGGATGTCGCAGACCCCTCACCAAACGATCATAACGACCCAGATTACGTGTCCCATGATATTTACAACGTCTCCATTGGCTCCCCTCAGCAGGATATCAACTGTCAGTGGTGGCTGACCGATTATCAAGCAGGCTTTGACTACACCGTCGTCGAACAGGCACTCGTCATCTGCCCTGTCCCAGACACCACGCCACCAGTCCTTGAGATCGCAAAACCAATCAACGCACTGTATTTCCTCAACACACAAATCATGACGCTCTCAGGAGGAATCTTGGTTATTGGACCTATCGAGGTTCAGGCGGTTGCCTCTGACGATGAATCAGGTCTTGACCGGGTCGAATTCTATGTTAACCAACAGCTTTATGGGAACGTGACGACAGCCCCGTACACATGGCTCTGGAGCCAGACCGCGTTTTTCAGACAAGTGCTGACCGTGAAAGCATTCGATAAAGAAGGTAACAAGGCTTCGAAGGAACTAGAGGTCTGGAAGTTCTTCTAAGCCTTCTCCTCTCCTTTCTTTCCTTTTTTTATAAAGAAGTGCGAGTGTGATAATAATTTATTTCTAGGCAGTCTGTATTTACCTAGGTGAGGCAGATGACACAATCCTTGTTGTTTATCGAGCCACCACGTACTTACTGGTTTGTCATGGGGGAGTACCTCCCACCACCCTCCTCGCTGCTAGTCCTTGCTGCATATGTTGAACGAGAGCTACCAGAGGTTGACATCGATATTGTTGACAGTCAGGCTGATCGATTGAACTGGCAGGGTCTGGAACGATACATCGAGTCGACAGCACCATCGGTTGTTCTCACCTCTGGTTTTACGACAAACGCATACACTTGTGCTCGGACCTGCGAGATAGCAAAAACAGTCAACCCAGATATCGTGACAATCGTCGGTGGCATTCATTTTTCGTTTACCCCTCAGGAATCCTTACAAGACTTCCCGGAAATCGATTACATCGTTAGAGGGGAAGGCGAACAAACAACCGTTGAGCTGCTGAAAGTATTACAAGGAAAAGGTAAAATCGAGGATGTGAAAGGCATCTCCTATCGAAAAAACAACACCATCGTCCATAACCCAGAACGTCCCTTAATCAAGAATCTTGACACATTACCCTATCCAGCGTACCACTTGGTGGAGGATAAAATTAGCCGTTATCATTTCACAATGATGGCAGGGAGAAACACCAGATACATGATCCTTGAGGGTGCACGCGGATGCGAACATCATTGTTCGTTCTGTACACAATGGCGTCATTGGGGTGGTTGCTGGAGAACCAAGTCAGCAAAACGGATCGCAGATGAAATCGAGTTCCTCCATGAGACCTATGGAGGTGTGTTTCTCTGGCTAGCTGATGATAATATGCAACTTCCAATGAGAGGAAAAGGCCTCTATGAGGCACTCCGAAAGAAACCTTGCAAGGATGATATCATGCTTTTCTTCCAAGTGCGAACCGATGATATCGCGAACAATCCTGACCTTGTTGAAAAACTGCGAGATGTTGGAACATACTGGATGATGTGCGGTGTGGAGAACGATTCAGAGGAGACACTAAAAGAATATAAAAAAGGAACGAAAACCGCTGATGCATATGCTGCTGTAAACATACTCCATGAGAACGACATCTTTTGCCATATGATGTTTGTGATCGGGGCCCGGCGGGACACCCATGAGTCCATTGAACGACTCCGGAGGTTCTCCCTTGATATAGCCCCCGATATTGCCATTTACACCGCGCTTACACCGTTTCCTGGGACTCTGTATTACGATCTTGCGAAGAAGAATGGATGGATTGAGGATACCAATTACGCGAACTATGATATGGCTCATGCGATTATGCCAACAGAGGCACTCAGCAGAAAAGAAGTCCAGGAGGAACTCTGGCTTTGCTATCAGACTTTTTTTGGGTCAATGAGAAAAAACATCGCTGGCGTACTTTCAAAAAACAAGTTGAAGCGAACGATGTACCGGCACATGGCAGGTCAGTTCGTCCTTGGGAAATTCAGGCGGTTAATTTGAAGCAACAAACCACTGTTTTGTTTTATCTGATCCTTTCTGTGATCGGTATGTTACTGCTTTCTGCGGTTATGCTCCAGGAACCGTATACGGTTGTGCGACTTTTCTTTTTAGAGAAATTATTTTTGGGAAGCGTCTTTGTTTTTCTCTGCGTGATAGGTGTATCATTTTGTGTACGCCCGAACTGGTTTAAGGCGAGAGTTATGAAAAAAGACACTACCCGAACCCGCCAAGATCATGAGGTGAGGCGATGTTTCATTGGGCATCACCCTGATTGTCCTGTTTTTAACCATCACCGAATCACCGTTGGGAAAAAAACATGGTGCGTAGGATGCATCGGGCTGCTGGTTGGGTGTCTTCTTTCAAGTGGTCTGATGATCCTGTATGTCTTAGGGCTCTCCTTCGTGGATGCATCGATGTATCCTGTATTGTTTTTCTTTGGAATACTTTGTATCATCTTTGTCTATGCAGAACTGTTCATAGGAAGACGTTGGCGTCTTGTTCATATCACGCTTAACAGCATGCTCGTTTTGGGTTTCTTTTTGATCACGATAAGCATCACAGAGTATACCGGGGATGTCATCGATGGTTTTTTCACCATCGTTCTTTGCATGCTTTGGCTTGACACACGGATTATGCTTTCAAAATGGCGTCATAGCCTCCTCTGCAGTAGCTGCCCAGAGCCGTGTAAAACCTACTCCTAATTGTTTATTTCCTTGAGATGACACGGATCCCAAAGATGATGATGAACAGTGCAATCACCCCGGCAAAGATCCAGTTCCACTGCACCGAGTTGACCCAGGATAGCCAGCTGTAGGTGTTTGCCATCTGTTTCAGGACCAGTTCAAAGAGGATCGAAAGACCAACCAGAATGATAATAATCCCCCAGAACATCGCCCAGCCGCGGTTGTTTTTCCCACCAGCACATTCATCCTCACATCGCTGGTCCCGGTCTCGCCGCTGATTATAGCTTGGACCCTGCAGTGAGGCGCCACAGTATTTACAGTATGTGGCATCATCATCGTTTTGTTTCCCACATTTCGCACAATATACCATACCTCTACCTCTTTGCTTTCTTCTGTGAACAGTTCTTTCTATATAAATTCTTTTTTTTACGGTTTCTTCCCTGGTTCTCTGGGTATATTAAACGCAAGAACCACGTAGCCGATAAGAAGCACGAGCACAAAAATCGATGGCAGGGCATTTTCGAGGCTGGTGGCAGCGGTGTCAAGGTCTGCGATGCTCAACCGATTTCGTAGGTCATAAAGCATCTGGGCGACCACCCAGAGGATAAGGATGAAGGCGACCGCATGCAACAACGGTGAGAACACCCGGAATTTAAAAGATTTTCTCGCAAAATAAGAGGTATAGTTCGACAGCAGAGTGATAGCAAAAAGAGGCAGTAAGAAGGTCAGCAGAACCGTGGTGATTGCTGTCATATCCCGGACATCTTCGATAGTGACGCGCAGGACTTCAATGACGATACGCAGGATAATGAGGAACAGGAAACTGGAAAGCAGCGGCCCAAGAATCCCAAAGCTGCGGTCGTACCAGTTCTCCATGGATTTGCTTGCATGATCAACCCGATGCTCCAAGCGTTTTCCGGCTTGCTCTGAT
>CAZLDE010000132.1:0-5022 GCA_964558215.1 uncultured Thermoplasmatales archaeon | reverse complement strand
TCCCATGAAGGATGCAATCTCACCGCACTTCGGACATTTGAAACGCTGCTCGACCATACTCTTCCTCATAATATTTTTTTTCTTTTATAATAACTCTATTAAACAGTGATTGAAAACAGGTATTTAGGTTTTATCCTACGAAAGGAGCTCCTTCTTTTGCAGTTTCATCCGGGAATCAAACGTATAGATGATCGGAACACCTGTCGGAATCTCAACGGTGGGGATCTCGTTATCGGAGATGTTCTCAACAAATTTCGTGATGGACCGCAGGCTGTTCCCATGAGCGACGACAAGGACGTTTTTACCTTCCTGTAGCTTTGGCAGGATATGGTTCTTATAATACGGTATCGTACGATCACAGGTGTCCTTGAGGCTTTCGCCATTGGGGGGGTTGATGTCGTAGCTGCGTCTCCAAAGATGGACCTGTGCATCACCGTATTTCTTCATGGTCTCTGCTTTGTTCAACCCTTGGAGATCACCATAGTACCGTTCAGCCAGGTCAACGGATTGATAGATAGCGATTTCCTTTTCTTTTTCTCCGCTATAATGTTCCCAGTCATGGATACGTTTCTCTTCATGATACACGATTGGGATTCTGGTGTCTGAGAGCTCAAGCAGGATATAATGCAATGTCTGGATTGCTCTCATAAGATGAGACACATACATCGCATCAAAACGTATTTCCCGTAGTTTCTTACCTGCAGATGATGCCTCTTCTCTTCCTTTTGCTGAAAGGGGGACGTCCACCCAACCAGTGAACCTGTTCTCCAAGTTCCATTGGGATTGCCCATGTCTGACTAACACCATTTTTCCCAGGCGTATCACCACCTTAGACCTCATAGAGTGGATAGTATTTCTCTTTCAGATATGCGATAAAGACTTTAGAATTTAACCCCTCGCCACAGGTTTTTTTGATGATATCATCGGCGGTCAACAGCGACCCATATTGATACACATGCGTAGAAAGCCACTGTGATATCACTGAGAAATCTCCTTTACTGATGTTGTCTTGGACGGTAGGATACTGCTGTGAGAACTGTTTGAAGAGTTGTGAGGCGTAAATGGTCCCGATTGCGTAGGTTGGGAAATACCCAAACTCGCCTGCGCTCCAATGCATATCCTGCAATACGCCTTCCTTATCGTTTCTCGGTGTTACCCCTAAAAAATCAGTTATTTTTTGGTTCCAACATCCGGGCAGCTCTGCAACTGTTATCTTGCCGTCGAGGAGATCCAGTTCCAGTTCGAACCGCAGGATCACATGAAGGCAATAGGTCAGCTCATCAGCCTCTACTCTGATCAATGATGGTCTGACTTGGTTGACCGCCCGATACCAGCTCTCAAGAGTCATGTCTTTGCAGACGTCTGGGGCGATTCTCTGGAAGGCAGGGGTGAAATAAGTCCAGAACGGTTTGCTTCGGGCGATCATGTTCTCCCAGAACCGGGACTGTGACTCATGCATACCAAGGGAGGGGGCATCGGAGATGACCGTATCTTTGTATTCGCCTTTTAGGATCCCGAGTTCATAGAGCGCATGACCCGCCTCATGCATGGTGGATAAAAAAGAGGATAAAAATCCCTCTCGTTCGTAGTTGGTGGTGAAACGGACGTCGTCATCCCCCATCGAGGTCGTGAAGGGATGTGTGGAGACATCAAGGCGTGCCCGGTCCAAGGGAAAATTCAACCGGGTAAGGAGGATATCGCAGAGTTGTTTTTGTTGTGATTCGTCAAAGGTCATCTCCGCGAGGCTTTGTTTCTGATATAGTGTACTTGCCGTGATTTTTTGAAGGACCTCGACGAGTTGTTTTCGAAGGAAGGTAAATTCCCTTCGGAGAACATCGACGGTCATACCTTCTTCGTAATCATCCAGCAAACTGTTATAGGGATGTCCTGGGAGTTTGACGTACTCGCAGTATTCTTTTTGGAGCTCTATGATTTTCTCAAGATGCGACCTGAACAATGAGAAATTATTTTTTTCTCGTGCCTCCTGCCAGACCGTGTAGGCAATAGAGGTCGTCTTTACCATTTTTTCGACAAATGGGGAAGGAATCTTGCGTGCTTTTTCGACATCTTGGAATAGTTTTTTTACCACGAGACGGTCTTTTTCCGAAAGACTGCTTTGGGCTTCATACAGTCTTTTGAGGTGTTGATAGAGTGTCCCTGAGGTCACCCGTTCATGGACCAACCGGGAAATCAGCGACAACTGATCGGCGCGTCCTTCGCTTCCTTTGAGTGGCATGTACGTCATCTGGTCCCATCCCAGCAGTGCTGCGATGCCACCAAAATGCGAAAGTTCTTTTTGCTCTTTGTAGATGAAATCAAGTGAGTCTTTCATAACAATCTCTCTTCTCTATGGTTTGATTTCTATGCCTACTGGGCAATGATCAGAGCCCATCACCTGTGGAAGGATGAAAGCGTTTTTCATCTTCGGGAGGAATTCTTTGTTAACAAAGAAATAATCGATCCTCCAGCCGACATTGCGTGCCCGTGCACCGGTTTTCAGATCCCACCACGAGTACTGGTTTGGCTCTGTATGGAATCTTCGGAACGTATCGACGTACCCATGTTCGATGAAGGTATCAATCCATGCTCTCTCTACTGGGAGAAACCCGGAGATATGTTCGTTTTCTTTTGGTCGTGCCAGATCGATTTCCTTATGGGCTGTGTTGAAATCCCCACAGACAATGATATTGTGGTTGTGTGCTTTCAGGTCGTCTGCATAGCTGAGGAACTCATCGTAGAAATCAAGTTTGTATTGAAGTCGTTCTTTATTTTTCTTCCCGTTGGGAAAATAGATGTTAAATAAGGTAAATGAAGGAAACTCGGTGATAAGGATGCGGCCTTCATTGTCGAACTCTTCTCTGCCAAAGCCGTTTTTGACCAATGTTGGTTTTAGTTTCGAGAGTGTCCCGACCCCGCTGTATCCTTTTTTCTCCGCTGGGTTCCAGAACGGATAATATCCTGGGATGTTCCTGAGATGGGGTGGCAGCTGTTCCGGTGTTGCCTTTATCTCCTGGAGGCAGAGGATGTCGGGTGATTCGCTTTGAAACCAGGGGTAGAATCCTTTTTTATCTATTGCTCGTAGCCCATTGACATTCCAGCAGAGTAGTCTCATTTCTTCATGCTTCCTTTTTTTTCACAAATGGGTAGGTATTTCTTGGTGCTTTTAGATTGTTTCGTAGAAATTTTATGATGTTCTTTCTAAAAGTGCGATATAGAATCCATCGGTCCCATCCGTATCAGGCCAGTAGCGTTTTTCAGTTCCAAGGCGGAACGTCTTATTGGTCCTGAGGAATCGTTGTATCTGTTGTTCTCCTTCTGATGGAAGGATACTACAGACAGAATAGACCATGGTCCCGTTTGGGTTTACCATTGGGGAGTACCGTTCGAGGAGATCCTGCTGTAGTGTTCTAAGTCGATTGAGAGCTACTTCGGTCAGTTTCCATCTGATATCTGGGTTCCTACGGAGCGTTCCAAGACCGGAACACGGGACATCCAAGAGTAGCTGGTCTGCGGTGCCTTTCATCCGTTTGTATATCTTCGATGAGGTAAGAAGCCTGGTTTCAATAGTATCGACCCCTGCCTTTGTGGCTCGTTTCTGTAGCTGTCTCAATCGCCAGTCCTGTGTGTCAAGTGCGATGATTTTTCCTTTATTTTTCATCAACGCCGCAAGATGGAGTGTTTTACTTCCCTCCCCTGCACAGGCATCGATGATCCGCATCCCCGGTTGTGGATGAAGGGTTCGACTGACCATCTGTGAGGCAGTATCCTGGACCTCGAAGAGACCTGCATTGAAGCTGCCAAGGTTGAAGACGTTTGTTTTTTCCTTGATGATGAGGGCATCGGGATTCCCGTTGATTGGTTCAGCAAGGATACCTTCTTTCCGAAGAAGTGAGCTGAGGTCTTTTGTTGTTGTTTTCAGGCTGTTGGCTCGTATGATGAGATCTGGTTTTGTGTTCAATGAGGCAATCACCGTCTCCCATCGTGAACCTAGCTCCTGTTCACCTAGGCGGTCCAACCAGTCAGGCAGCGACTCGCGTAGCACTCTTGATGTTTTTGTCGTCTGGATTCGCTGCAGTATTGTTTCTGTGTGTAATCCTCGTTTCTTCTGAAGCGCGGTGAGATCACCTTTTTTTGAGAACAGATAAATTGTGAGAAGTTTTTCAAAGTCTTTCTCATCTGATGATGGTTCTCTATCGATGATAAACCATAAGGGTCTCCACCAGCGGATGAGATCATAGACCGTCTCTGAGAATAACCCACGTGTCTGGTCGTCCCATTCATGATGATCCTGTAAAGTCCGTTGGATCGCTTTTGATGCGTATGTATCTGTCCAAAAGACCTCTTGGAGTGTTTTGAAAATCTCTGATGAGATTTGGTTGAGTTTCTCTTGTAAAACCGTTGTCATGGGAATATCCTTTGTAGTGGTATGTCTAGCATAGTTCTTTGCTTAATAAAATCACCTTTGATTCCTGTTTTTCTTTTTTTTTTGTGATAAAATCGATGAATACTTTCATTGACCCCGTATTGAGTTATATAAGTCAGAACGACTATTTACTGTTCAATTGACCTTGAGATGCGGGGGACATGCCAGCCGGGGTTGCTGGCATTTCTGCCACGTTGATGTTCCGATTGCATCCCATCCTCTCTTTTTTTTTCATCCAAAAGAGTTTTATATATAAATCCCATAAAGAAATGTGATCACAATCAGAAGATTTGAAAGTGGTTTAGGAGGAGTATCTATTTCAGAAAAAACATGTGAGATGTGTAAACAAAAATTCCATCTCCACGAACACCAGAGTGGTTTGGTTTTCAACGATAAATTCTTCATCTGTGAGGACTGCCGGTCAAGCGCCTCTGAACAAGACCTCATCGAATGGTCTCAGAGCACCATGCGCCCCTCTGCATCTGCGATGCCTATCTCTCTCTGGCTCATCCAAGAACAAAACAAGAACAAACCGCCCTTCTCATTACGGAAAGAATAATCATAGGACCAAGAATTCATAGACCGTAATCAATCAAAAT
>CAZLDE010000131.1:0-5071 GCA_964558215.1 uncultured Thermoplasmatales archaeon | reverse complement strand
CCCATGAACATTACGGGCTGACCGAACTAATCGGTCCCGGTGTGGTTTCCGAATGTGAATATAAAAAATTACATATCAACGCAGATCACTTTTACCCTGAGCTGATTGATCCAAAAACTGGCGAAACACTTGAGTACGGAGAAGAAGGAGAACTAGTGTACACCACCTTGACCAAAGAGGCTTTCCCAGCAATTCGATTCCGGACAAAAGACCTCGCATCCATCTCAGATGAGATTTGCGAATGTGGACGGACGCTACCTATCCAATCAAGGATAAAAGGCAGAAGTGATGATATGATGAAGATTAAAGGAGTGATCGTGTTCCCCTCACAAATCGAGGCGGCATTGATGCAGGTTTCTGGGGTGAGCGACAACTATCAAATCGTCAAGTCAAAACAAGGCGACATTTATTCCTTGTCTGTCGAGGTGGAACCTTCTGAGGAACGATATCGGGAGGGTCATCTTGATGAGTTCGAAAAGAAAGCTGAAAATGAGATCTACCGAATCTTAAATTTACATGTCCCGGTTCATACGATCCCACCAAAGACGCTTCCTCGGAGCACTGGAAAAGCAAAGCGTGTGATTGAACGTTAAGGACTTCTTGAGGTGAAAACCATTATTATTGATTTTTTGACACAAGCCTTACCGTATATCAGCGGTCTGTTCACGCTTATTTGGATAGTGATTGGTTTTTTTGTCACAATACTTCTCTCATTCATAATACCCCGTGAACGGATCGATGCCATCATGAAAAAAATCGGGTTGATCTTGCTATTTTTCTTTGTCCCTGTGCTTTTCTTTCGTATTTTTCTCAACACTACCTTTGGGGCTGAACAAATCAGTTTTTCTATGGTCATCTGCATCACGATTTTTTTGATGTATCTCCTGGCAATCACCTACGCGTATCATAAGACCCGTCATCTGTCAAAATCTGAGGTAGCTCGTACGAATACCATAAAAACGATTCTCACAAACCAAGGCAGAAGCTCAGCGTTCATTGGAGGAGCGATGCTTGCTATTCCGGAATGGAGTGTCGAGGCAGGACTGTATATGGCCTTGTTAGGCATCGCGTTATTTGCATTCATCCCTTATATCCTTGCCCGTTTTCATAAAAAAGAGGCACAACACAAAGAATCAAGTCAACAAAAAAAGACGCTTCCTTGGTATCTGAAACTGTATCCTTGGTATCTCATCACAGTCTTATGTGCCGCGGTCGGTCTACACGCTTTTACCGGTTTGACGACAGCTGATTTCGGTGATGCAGGGATCGTCCTTCAGTTTTACAGTGCCCTGACGGTTCCTGCGGCTCTCTACTACGTAGGGGCAGGTATACATCCACGGGACTTGAAGAGAACTGAACTAGTAAAACTCCTCGGTTTAGGGAAAAAAAAGACACAGGACCATCACTGGAGTCTTGTTCGATCTATTGTGTTTCTCACAGTCGTCATCACCCCAGTACTCACGCTCGTAATATTACTCCCACTTCTCCTCCTAGGCTTCCTCTCAAACAATTGGTTTGCTGTGCTTGTGATTAACGCGTTTCTCCCAATTACAAGTACAAATATGTTCCTTGTGCCCTATGGAATCGATAAAAAAGTCACTGCACACGCGGTCACCTGGACAACACTCATCTGTGTTCCTATTGTTGTTTTGTTGATTTATCTTTTTTCAGTCTATCTTTAAAAAAAAGAAGAAAAAAAAAAAAACATGGGTTCTTATACGATGATATACACAAAGAAAAGAAACCCGTTTACTGTGTTTGTTATCGGTTCAAGTCCATCTGCGCCAACGGTGACGGTTATTATGATGTTTCCAAAACCAATGACTGGAGAGTCTTCTATGGTCGCAGTGCTTCCGACATTGATTGTCGCTATAGTTCCTGTTGATGAAGCTCCTGAGAGGATGAAGTTCCCATCCACAGTCATTTCCCAGTTGATGTTTGTCGCAGCGATTTCCCCGATACTTTCGATTTCCGTTGTGATTGCGAACAAGCCACCAGTGATTGTCCCAAGCTCAATCAGAGGTTTAAGGTCTGTGATGGTGACAACAAGGGCGGTGGACCAGTCGCTTTGCAGATCGTTTTGGTCTTTTGCCTTGACTTTCACTTCGTAGGTCCCTGGTGTCTCCCATGTATATTTCACTTGTGCGGTTGCCCCTGAAGCGTAGGGACCAACCCAGTTAGTGGTGTATGATCCAAATGACCATTGATACCAGACCTGGTCTTGATCAGGATCTGTTGTGCTTGTAGTAAAAGTGTATTCAATGTTGATTCCACCAGTGAGCGGCCCTGTGGGTTTATTGGGTTTGTTAGGTGGACTGTTCGTTCCGTCTAAGACTATTGTTTGTCCTTCAAATGGGAGATAGTTCTGTTTTGTGACCGTGACATACATAGTTCCAGTTGTCGTCGGCGAAAGGGTAAAAGTGATCTGACCAGCGCTGTTAGTGGTCCCGGTCATATAGACATCGGATTCTTTCCAAAGGCAGACGTATGCCTGACCAACAGGGGTACTACCGGAGCTTACGGTGACTGTAAAGGAGGATGAGCCGACAGGTACCTGTGTCGGATAGGTTGCAGTCATGCTTAAAGGGTTTTCTTTCCAAAGTGGAAGCTCTGGATCTCCAAGGAGTGTCAGTTCTGTGTAACAGTATTTTGATACAGAGGAAGTACCTACCTCATCGTTTTTATGATCAGAGAAAGCCGCACCAAGTTTGTAGAAGTTGTCCTGGAAGATCGATTCGAAGAACTCCACATCATATCCCATAGACAGTGAATTGAATTGTCCAGGGTAATACCAGCCGTACCGGGAGTTACCGACAAAAGCGATTCCACCCCCGTTGCTGTTACGTACGAAATGTTCTGCAATACAGTTGGATGAGTCATAGGCGGCAGGGTCACATCCCATGGAATAGAGAATGCCTTGTTTGTTTGAATTTGTCAATGCATCCATGTCACCATTCCCAAGGCCAATCCCATGATTCACATAGCCAGTCCCCATGAAGTCAGGCCCAGAGTGGTCAGCATGGTTCATGAGGTTTTGACCCGCGTTGATGGCTGTAATCACATTTGTTTTATGGTTTCCACCTTGACTATCATATACTGTCGTCATCGACCAGCTTGTGGGTATGTATGCGTTTTTAATGTTTATTTTGCATTGTTCAGCAGGCGTTGAGCTATCAAGGTCAAAACCGAAGAACCCTGCGTTCTTCGCAAAGTCAGTCAATGACGGGTTTTTCTCATATGTGAAGATTTTATTGATAAAGTTTCCGATCTTTCCGGTCCCTGTCCCGGTTCCTGTTACCGATGCGCGGCCGACATGTACCTCACAGACCCAATCCGCGTCAAAATCAGCGTAGTAGGTATCATTGGGTATTGGGTCAGGATCAACAGAGGAGAACGTTCGATAATGGCAGGGGACTACGTCAATATCTCCTCCTAAAAGGACGTACATTGTGCCCCAATTAGTGTAGACATCTTGAACAAACGCCTTTATTTTTTCGACGTTGGAGCCGCTGTACCCTCCATTATTGTAAATCCAGCTCGTCGTGACAATCGTTGCAGGGATTCCTTTCTGGGTTTTCCAATCAGCTAGCGGTTGGAAAGCGCTTACCCAGCTATCTTGGGTGATAATGACGTAATCGTAATCCCCAGGTTCAACCCCCATCAATTGGGGTGTCAGATAACTCCGTACAACGACTTCTTCTGGGTTGATGACCATGCGTTGAATCATGTGTTCGTATATCTCTTGATTGCTTTTTGAGATCTGGTTTGAAAGATAGTCATTGCAGAGGTATCCCGATGTTCCTTCTAGTGTAAACGTTAAAGACGTAACAAGGAACAGTTTCTTTTGAGAGGGAATATACTGAAGTGGATACAAGGTGACCTGAGCAATACCTTGTCCAGCGAGATCGCTTTGTCCTGTCAGTTCGATATAGTTTTTTGGATAGGCTTGGTTTGACTGATAGGTTTTTGGATCAGGCTGAATAAACTGATGGATATTTTCCGATCCCCCAATCGGAGATGCTGGTTGGGACGGATAGAGTCGATATGTCCCTGTTAAGGGTTGTTGCTGCACATTTGTAATCGTGATTTGTGTCGCTTTCATATCTGATGGAAGTGCTATTTGAATATTTTTTAAGGGTACCATGGGTTTTCCGGGTTCGTCTGTAGATCCACCCTCATGAAGATAGACAAGGTCATAACCCTCTTGTGTTGAAAACCAAAGGTCTTGGTCTGAAAACGTAACGGTATAGGTTTTCGTATATGTTGTTTGATTTGGTGTGGCGTTTTGATCTATAATCGATGAAGAGGAGATTGTTGAAATCATCACACTACATACGATTATCGTTAGAACAAGTGTTTTTATTGTTTTTTTGTGTTGGATGTTTTATTCCCCCTAATACTATCATTGTAGGTTCCTGCGATATTTAAATGTAACGAATGTTCCACAAAAAAAACAATCAATTTTTTTTTTAAAAAAAACACCCAGAGGAGAGAGCCCAGCGGGGTACCAAATACCACGCGGCTCCAGCAAAGACAGCCAGGTCGGCACCAAATGCCGCCCAACCGCCCTCCAGGCATGTTATTCTTTGTCATTCATTGTATTTAAACCTATGCTGACAAAACGCCAAACTGAGATTACAAGGATCATTGATGGAAATAATTCTTGATACTTGAAGAAAATTTTTTAACTTCAGATTAGCTGTATCTCTCCACCTCTATGAAAAGAAAATCGGTGAGTCATGATCCGATTTGACGACATAGAGGAACAGGAAACCTCCGGGACCCTACCGGGGGTTTCTCCTACTATTGTGATCGGCTCTTCGTGGTGCATGGAATGTTCAAACAGTTCGAAAAAAAACATAATTTTTATATATAGATGATTCTATTTAAAATCGATTTTCAAATTAAAAAAAGTCTGGGGGAAGTCAACTTGAAAAAGAAATTAAAAAAGAGAATATTTTTCGATGATGAACAAGCGGTATCTGAGGAATTTAGCCTGTTTCCAGCTCTTTCTATCGTCATGGTAGGATTTGCTCTTTTCGTTATACTGATTGCTCAGACATATATAGGA
>CAZLDE010000130.1:0-5096 GCA_964558215.1 uncultured Thermoplasmatales archaeon | reverse complement strand
ACACTATATAAATGGAAAACGATAATATCGGTATTAAGGTGAAAGACCATGAAAATAAAAAAAAGTTGGAAACCAATGATAAGCATTGTAGGAATCCTCGTAATAATGATGGCGGCAGCATCCGTCTCGGCAGAAGACCCGATTGTCCGGGAAACCCAAGCCCCTGATGATACGGTAATGACCGATACTTTCGATGAAACCGAAGGAAATGCCGAACCTCTGCTCATCGCTACCGGGGATCTTGAGGAAAGCCAAAACAGTGAAATCCCTGATTATGAAAACTATACTGGTGATATGTTGATTAGCCCAAATCCCACAGCAAATTCAGAGGCGACATCATCGTTAAGCCTACCATTATTAGGCATTATTGGGGTCGTCGTGATTATTGGTTTGGCTGGTAGTGGAATACTCATCAGACGAAAACAAAAAAAATAACATTACGATTAAACACCTCGCCTTTCTTTCTATTTTTTTTTTTATATTCGTGTATGTTTTAAATAGGAAGTCCTGACATATGCAGAGATACCATCAAGAGAGAATCAAAGATACATATTTTTTTTAATCTGGTGTTTTTATGTTTGCTTCCTCGTTCGCAACATCAAATTAGAACCGGAAAGGGATCTTAATACCTACGGATCAGAAATAATTTGATTTTTCTCCATTTTTAATTCCCATGCTCACTACAAAGATGAAAAATATGTACGCGGGGAGGGAGATTCGAACTCCCGAGGTCAGAGACCATTGGATTAGCAATCCAACGCCTTACCGGGCTGGGCCATCCCCGCATCCGGAGTGGGAGATAATAAACCAGACCGATAAAAAGGTTATGTCAAAACAAATCTTAAAATACTGTCTCTTTCTATCAAATAGAGTATGGAGGACTGGACTGAGAAATACCGGCCAAGGACATTACGAGATATCGTAGGTAACGAACGTGCTCTCTCAACCCTACGTACCTGGGCTGGACGATGGAACCAGGGAAAAACCCCAGAGAAACGCGCAGCTATCCTCTCAGGAAAACCAGGGACCGGGAAGACCAGCAGTGCTCTTGCCCTTGCTGCAGACCTTGGATGGACCATCTTAGAATTGAACGCATCAGATGCACGCAACGAAACAGCAATTAAACGGGTAGCAACAACCGGAGCTATCAACGAAACATTTGATAGCACTGGAGGATTCACCCCATCCCGGAAAGGAGGCCGAAAGCTTATCATTCTTGACGAGGCAGATAACCTCTATGAGAAACTCGACAGATCAGAAGCCGACAGTTCACTGGGAGATAAAGGCGGGAAGAAAGCAATCATTGACACTATAAAGATAACGAAACAACCAATTATCCTCATCGTCAATGATTTTTATGCTCTGACAAAAGGAGGTGGGGAGACGCTAAAATCCCTCTGCACCGTCATTCAATTCTACGAGGTAGGCGCATCATCTATTGTAGAGCTACTCAAACGAATCTGCAGACAAGAAAACATTGTAGCAGACATCAGGGTCTTAAAAACCATTGCTGACCGTTCAAAAGGAGACGTCCGCTCAGCGGTCAATGATCTCCAATCCCTGGCTCTGAACCGTAAACAACTCAGCTTCGAGGATGTCGATGTCCTTGGGTACCGTGACCGAGAAACCCTTATCTTTGATGCGTTACGAGAGGTGTTTAAGACAAAAAACATGCAGAACAGTCGGGATTGCATGAGAAATACTGATGTGCAACCAGAGATGTTCCTGCTGTGGATTAGTGAAAACCTTCCAAGAGAATACCTGGATCCTGAAGATCTTGTACGAGGCTATGAAGCAGTCTCAGAAGCAGATGTGTTCTTCGGAAGAGTCAACAAGATACGAGCCTATGAGCTGTGGTCCTACGCATGTGACCTGATGAGTGGGGGCGTCTCTGTAGCAAAAACCCATATCTATGGTAACAACCAGTATGCGTTTTCGACCTGGATGAAAAAGATGAAAGCCAACCAATCCGCTCGAGCAACACGCGACAGCGTGGTAAAAAAAATCTCGCAGTTGAGCCATAGCTCAGATAGGAAGACCAGAGATGCGATTCTATCTCATTTCCAATCATTGTTTCGTAATAGCCCACGGTTTGCCTGCCAGATGATTAAGCAGTTGGATCTCTCTGAAAGCGAGGTGAAATATCTTTTAGGTGAGAAATACCTTCATCGGATGAAAGATATCGTGCAATGTGCCGAGAAATCTGACGAAAAACAAGGGGAGATACAGGTCGAATCTGTTGGGAAGAAAACCGTTGAAGAGGAAAAAAAAGAAGACAATGATCTGAAACAACCAAGTATCTTTGATTTTTAGATTTATTTCTTCAGATCATCCAGTTTTTTCATCGCGTCAACCGCTTGCTGTTTGTAGTCATCCTTTATTTTGTTGTAAGTCTCATCGGAGATGGATTGCGCACGATATTGTTTTTCCAGGTCCTTTAGCAAGGACAATAGCAGTGTTTTTTTCGTTGTAAGGGTTTCTTCTGATTCTGCGACTGTTTTTTTGGTCTTCGAGCGTTGCTTCTTCAGAAGGAACAGCAGGGCGGCAAGCACGAGGATGACAACAGCAAATATGATGATGATCATGGTGATGTTTAACGGGGCTTCTGTTGGCTTGTAGAGACGAATCCGAATCGCGTTGTTGACATCAGAACCATACAGCAGATGTTCCCCTTTGAAGAGATCCCGGTCCCCGTAGGTGACTGAGAAAAAGCTGCTATCATAGAGAAGGGTTTTTACAAAATCCTGTTCATTTGCAGGAAGAAAATAGGTGACCTCAAGAGTCAGAGATCCCTCAGGGAGCATTGAAAGATTCGTTGCACTTAGATTACAGGTACGGATGTTTCCTGTGATGAGAGGGACAAGTTCTTTTCCTGATTGCAGCTCAACGATTTTCACAGCACCAAGATTGCTTTGTTGAATCCAGAAGCGCAACGAAGTGACGTTCTGACTTCCTTCATTGGTTACTTTGATTGTTTCTTCAACCTGAAGACCCGTACTTGCAAGAGAGATGGTTACGATGTGCTGGTCGACGACCACACCAGCATCACTTGCGCTGCCAAGGGGGGATACAACAGTCAAGGCGAGGAACGCTGCAAGAATAACTAATGCTGTTTTCTTCATATGAATTCTCCGCTGCCATGTATTCCTTCCTTATGTAGTTTTCGATTCTTGACTCATAAAAAGGATTTCCGACAGGTCGTAAGTAAAGAAAGAGTCCGTCAGGTGGTCTCGTGATTTTTTTCTCGGTTAAAACTCTCACATCATAGGTGAAGAACTCTTATATACTGACTAAAAATACCAATCCAAAAAAAAAAGGAAGAAAACACGATGATCGGGATTGTCTATTATTCAAGGACCGGAAACACAAAAGCTATCGCAACCTTACTTGCAGATAAACTACGACAAAAACAAGCAGATGTTGACGTAATCGAAATCGAGGCGATGAAACGACCAGGGTTTTTTACTGCGGGGCGGGCTGCGATGAAACAACAGCAGCTTCCAATAAAAAACACAAACGTCGATTTAAACAAATACGAGACAGTAATCGTTGGGTCACCAACCTGGGGAGGATGTGCAACACCGTTCATTAGAACATTTTTTTCCTCTGCACAGAACATCAAAGGAAAAAAGGCATTCCTGTTTGTCACCGGTGGGGGTAAGCCAGACCCTCAGGGAAAGCCAAGACAGATGATGCAACAAACCCTTGGAAATCTCGGTATGGTGGTATCAGATTCATTCTTGGGTTTACAGATGGGGAAGAGTACAATAAAAAATGGTGAGGAAAAAATCGATGCATTCGTCCAATCTGTTCTTACCAATTAGATATATTCTTTTTTTTGAAAAACGGTAGGATGCGTTACATCGACCGCAGTCGTCTGATCCGCTCGTCAAGCGGAGGATGAGTCGCCCAGATAGAATTTCTCAGTGCTCGTTTAAACGGGTTTGCAATATACAACGGGGCGACTGTTTTGGATCCTTTAGGATCGTCAGGTAAATCGCCCTTGATTTTTTCCAATGCCTGTGCCAGACCCTCCGGGTTCCTGGTCAAATACGCACCATCTGCATCAGCAAGATATTCTCGTCTCCGTGAGATCGCCAGATATGTGAGTCGTGAAAAAATCGGTGCCAGGATGATGAAGATAATCGCAATCACTAGGACAAGGATATTCCCTTGATCTTTCTTGCCTCCGCCACCACCTCTCCCAGTGGCAGCTCCCCAGAACAGCATCCGGAATGCAATCTCAGCAATCAATGCGATAGCCCCGACAACGCCGACAGTGACGGTCATCACAAGGATATCCCGATTGCGGATATGGCTCATTTCATGACCAATGACTCCTTCAAGCTCCGCGGTGTTCAGCTGCTGGAGGGCACCGGTTGTGGCACAGATAATGGAGTCCTCAGGTTTATGACCGGTGGCAAACGCGTTGATGTCCCGGGATTCCTGCACATAAACCTTTGGTGTTGGCAAGCCTGCCGCCAGTGCCATTTCCTCAACTTTGTAGATGAGTATTTTCTCTTCTCTGATTTGAGGGTTTGCAGGGCGCGCTCTGGCAGCAGAAATCACGCTTTGCACAGAGAAAGAATAGGTGATAAAAATATAGAATAAGGCGATTGGTAGTCCGATCATCATAACAAGAATCGGTGGAGCACCAAGGATAAGGCCTACGGCAAAAATAACAGAAAAAAGAAGGATGACCATGAGCATACAGATAATGACGGTATCCCGTTTGTTTTTCCGTATATGGTCCTCGATGAGTCGTGGTTGTTGAGCTGCCATAGGAACAGAGACGAACTGCTGTTTAGAACGATACCTTTGGAACCTCTCGAGATGCCTCTGGGATTTGCAGCATTTGTCGTTCTTTCCGACCCATCATGCGTGCAAAAATATTGCCAGGGAAGGTTTCTACGAGGTTATTGAACGAAAGAACCGAATCGTTGAAGTGCTGTCGAGAGTATGAGATTTTATCCTCGGTATGGGTTAATTCGTCTTGCAGTTGGAGGAAATTCTGATTGGCTTTCAGATCAGGGTAGCTTTCCGCGACCGCAAATAGGGTCTTCAGCGCACCGGTAAGCATATTGTCTGCATTGCTG